>CALLYL010000904.1 GCA_937859535.1 uncultured Myxococcales bacterium | reverse complement strand
CGTCGGGAGACAGCCGACTTGTAGGAGCCCAAATCTTACTCCACATCGCAGTCAACGTAGGAGCCGCTGCGGGCTCTCTGTCTGCCGGTCTACTTCTTCGCTACGCTGGCTGGAGCATCACCTACGCATCCGCCGCACTCATGATGAGTCTGGGCGGAGTCCTATTCTGGCAACGGCAAGTTGACCCAAGCGGCATCAAGACTGCGTCGGTAGCGGACTCGAACACACAGGTCGCCACGGCTGCACTACCAATTCCCAATCGAGTCCAAATCATCGCCGGACTTACGCTCGCCATGTTCCTGTTCACACTCTGCACCACGCAAGCAGAAGGAGCACTCCTACTCTGGGCCAAGGACAGAATCGATCGTGTCGTCCTCGGTTTGGAGGTTCCGATTTCTTGGTTCATCGCCTTCCCAGCGGTGCTCGTGATTCTGCTCGCACCAGTCCAACTCGCACTCCTTCCCAAAATAAAACAGAGCATCAGCCTGGGCAGCCTCATCGCCATCGGACTCCTCGCCTCTGCACTCTCTTTCGCCGTCCTCCTTCCCACCACACTCTGGAGCACCCGCGTCAGCATGACTTGGATCGCCGCATCTCTGACATTCTTCGTCGTCGCGGAACTCCTCATCACGCCACTCGGCCTCTCCCTACTCCTTCGGAATGCCCCCGCCCGATTCATCGGAGTCGTCACCGGCCTCTGGTTCGGAGCGGGAGCACTCGGCTACCTCATCGGCGGAGAAATCGGCGCGCTGTGGACCCGGTGGTCTTCGGTCCATGTTCTGCTTCTACTCACGGCACTGCCAGCAGCGGGCGCGGCCCTGGTGTTTGTGAGTTCTCGACGGACCGAGTCTGACTGAGCGGTGTGCTCCGTTCCCGCTGGCGCTTGGGAGTGAATCATTACGCAATAGCGGACGAAACCACACGCAAGTGCCGGACGTTGACCGCGATATGCTCGCTATCCCGCAATTCCTCGACGCTGTAAGCATCCCCCTCCCATGTGGCCGGAACATCGTGCTAAGAAAGGTCGGCCTATGTGGCAGAGCCGCCGTTTGTGTGGTTGAGGGGGCTCAGATCGCCGGATCTGGAACGCGGAGCAAATTCACGCCAGCGACGGGGCGTATTTTTTGTTTGACGGGTACGCTTTGAGCGCATGAAACCCTGCGTCATCCAACTCAAGACCTGATGCCCTTCGCCGCACCTGCCGCCTTGATCGCCAAGCCGCCGCGGCCAGCACTTTGTCCCCAAAAAGATCACGCCGGGTATGTAACGCACGCCGCAAAGCCCGTACATCGCGTGTCCTTCTGGTCGTACCTTCGTCGGCTGTGCAAAGAGGCCAGCATTCTGCAAGTCTGCCCGCACAGCCTTCGCGGTCTGCATACAACGTTGGCCATCGAAGCCGGAGCCACCTCCGAAAGCGTCGCGCGCTCGCTGGGACACGGCTCCTTTTCCATGACCGCCAAACACTACGCCAGCGCGGACACTGTCCTTTCAAGCCGCCAGCAGAGAGTCTCGCAACCGTTAGGAACCGACACACCCACGCAAATCGCCGCGCTGCTATCGTTGCCGACCGCACCAGAAATCGAAGAACTAAGCCGCCAGCTCAACCCCGCCTAAATCCTTTCCCCCTGTGTTCCCCACGGAGCGCAAGTGTGCGATTTGTCGACGGAAATTGGGGGACCGTCTTCACGCCTAATGATCGCCGCCTCGACGTGTCCACCGCGTAGATCTGGCTTGCCGTGACACGCCTCTTGCTGCGAAGGTTATCGCATCCGGCCAGGACTTAATTTATAGACACCTTCTTAGGCGTAAGACGTTCCCCACCGTCGAGAACAGAGTTCGGTTTTGGGCGGGGTGGTTCCCCGCTGTCGAGGTTTTCCTATGGCTTGAACTTCCTTTACATGCTCTCAGGGGCTAACGCGGAAGACCGGCCCAGCCATACAGAGCCGCTTCCCGGTGCCGTCGGTTGTCTCAACGCCCCATTCGACCTTCTGACCCCTGTACCTTACGGGATCGAGTGTCCGGGTCAAAGATGTCCCCGCGCCTGCATCAAGGGATTCCTCAATGTTAGCATCGCAAGCGCCTACGCCTTTGTCCAAAAGTAGACGAAAACGATATGTATTCCTAAGCTCTGGATTCTCGATTCTCCATTTGAAAGCCACCGTCAGCGTAACTGTCTGTCCGTCCCAAGGAGACTCCAGGACCAGGCTGGGAGGCACGACGCATACGCGCCTCCCCAAACTGTCGGTGCCTGACATCTTCCAGCCAGGCTTGCAGCGACATTCATTAGTTGTCTGATCCGGCTGAGTCCCGTCTCCACAATTCCACACGCATTGCCCCCCGGTGGTGCGTGCACGGTAAGGGGGCGTGCAACATTCTCCAGCCACGCAGGCGACGTTGGCAAGACACGCCCTCCCGCAGGCACCGCAGTTGATGGAATCATTTGATAGCGTACGGCAGAGTCCATTGCATGAAGTCTGCTGGGACGGACACATGACCGCCTGCATGAGGTCGCAGCCGGGGCCCAAGCTTTGCGGTACGAGCGTCACCGTCAGCATATAGGGCGACTCCCCGTTCACATTGATTTCGGCGTACCCCTTCGATGCCACACAATCAGCAGGGTTGAGGCCCTCTATCTGGAGTCCAAATACACCGCGTGCACCAATTGGCAGTGGGAGCGGGAAGGTCGAAGAGTCCGCAGGGCGCTCCTTGATGCCTGCGTCCATACCGTTGATCCACTCCGTGATACGTAGGAGCCGAATATCATCCCAGAAAGCGATTACCGTTACGATCACAAATCTTTCCTGGCTCTGACCACAACCAGACAGGGGTAGCCCTGATAGTATCAGGGCCGCTAGGAGCACCAAGTAGCGCGCGAGTTTGATACAGGTCACAAGACTTGCCTTAAAAATGACTTGATTCATTTCATATTCCCCCGTCACAGGTTAGTACATCTCCCATCGCAGACATACTGCTGCAGAGCACATGCCCCCCAGCATCGATAAAGGCTGCGACCCCACCGAGCGATGCACGCACCGATGGCAGACCCGCCTCCGCGCTACGGAGCGCCAGCGCTGCAAGGCTCTGTCGGATGGCAATCTCGCTGTCCGCATAAGCCAGGTCACTGGCCAAGACAGCGATCATGTCACCACCATGGCGCCGGCCTAGCGCCACCAGCGCTCGATCGAACACTTCGATGCAGAGGAGCGGGATAATCTTCCGCCCGGCGGCCTGAATGAGAGGGACTCTTCGTCCAGGCACGAACTTCTCACCGAGAGGTCCCAGACCAGCAAATCGACGCTCTCCAACTGGCGCCAGGGTGCTCTTGGCGCGTGCAGCGTCAATGCAGCCATCAGGGCCAACGTGGAGCACGCTGTTCTGCAAGCCCGCCTGCGAGCGGGTGAGCGCCCCCAGCAAGTGCTCTCTGCCGAACGGCAGCCCTGGCCAACACAGCGGCAGCAGGGGACCTTCCTCAATACCTGGGATGCGATCGGAGAAGGCTCCCTCCGGCCAGATCAGAAGGCGGATGTGTGAAGAGGCACTTGGGGGCGGGACCATGCCAGATTCGGCGGACGCTGCGGCAACAACCGCCCCGATGTCCGGACTAGGCTTGGACGGTACCCTCCCAGGCAATGCCCCCAACATAATGAGCACTACGGATGCAGGTAGTGCCCTCCAGCCCGACCGACGCGTAATCGCCTCTCCAAGACTTGTACATGCGCATAGCAAGAGGAGAAGCGTGGGTGTCCAGCCGATATGAGCTAGGCAACGGAGGATCTGTTCGATCCGCCATTGAGAGCACAAGTAATCATCTTGCGAGAAGCCGGTGAGGGCTGCACGCAGAGCCTCGCCTATGGCCATCGCTGCCGGCAGCCATAGGGACGGTGAGACTCGCCGGCAAATGATAGCTGCCAGCGCTGCCGGTCCCCAGACCATCAGTGCGCATGTGCTCCAGCCAGCGAGGGCGACGGCTAGAACTGCTGGCAGCGGAGGCCGAGTATCTTGGTAGCTTAACGCCGTGAGCAGGAACCAATGAAGGGCAAGGGAATGGGCAACCATGCCGCCAAGCAGCAGCCCAAGTGCGGGACAGAAGCCCCGAGCACCTTGGAGCGCCCAAGGTAGCGCTCCGGCTCCGATCCAAGCCAACAGCGACAAGCGTGGGTCGAGGTGTGCCGCACCGAGTGCGATGCCAGCTAGGATGAACCGGATCATCGGCGGAACCGGTAGGCGGGCACCGCCCCGAGGATCGCTGCGCCCCCCTGATCTAGGGGCACACGTACGAGATTGGGATGCAAGGCTACGACGTTGGCTTCGAGCTCACTCGGTGCCATGTTTGCAAGGGAGAGGAGCGCGTCGGCCATTTCCTTTCCGTTGAGTTGCCAGCGTACAAGGGGAGAGCCGCCATAGCTGGTGACGTGCTTGGCACGTTCCTGCGCTGGCCCCGGCGCATAGAATGCCGGTTCGTAGCTGAGTCCCCGAGGGGGCAGATCTTCAAGACTGCCTACAATCACGGGAGGAGGCCCCGTCTGTGGCACCCATGCGTCAAGTAACGCCTCGATGAGCGGGGCGCAAAAGCCACGGCAGGTATCGAGCACGATGAGACCGACCGGCCCGCAGCGAAGCGCCTGTCCGATGGTTTCTGGCGGCTGGCCCAGGAAGCTACGCGGGCAGTCACTGTGACCTGTGATGACAAGGGTGTCGATCGGGAACGGGGGGCAGTGCAGATCTTCCCCTGGCTGATCCAGGGCGATGCTCACACACTCTATCGATGGGCAGGCGAACCGCCTGACCTGTTCGGGGTCGGCGCGGTTCTGAAGCGATAAGATATGAACCGAGGTAGACGCCGGAGGCCGGCTGCATGCTGCTCCAGCAGCGAGCAGGAGCGTAACAGCCAGACCGAGGCAGCGAATCTTAGACATGCGGTCCTCCCGACGAGGCAGTGGCGAAAGAAGAGGGCGGGCACCCTTCGGAGTTAGGCACCCGCCCCGCGACGGGCTAGAACCTCCCGCCCACCTTCACATGGACACCCTTACCCAGAATCCAGTTCACGGCATTCTTGATCACCCGCCCCACTGCCTTCTTGCTGGCGGGCGCTGGTGCTTGATCGGCGAGGGCCAATGTCCCGTACGCAGCGGTGAGGTCGGTCACCGTCATCCCCTGGAAGGCCGAGTGCTGGAACAGTGCCCGGGCAGCGTCCTCCTGCGTCCAGTAGGTCTTGCCGTTGACGACGAAGCTGCCGTCGGCCGGCATCACAATCTGCGCCGCCCCACCAACACCGGAGATCGAGCAAGTCGCCTTCGAGTCCGAGATCGTGAAGGTGGTCACCGCCTTGGTCCCGCGGTCTCTGACCAAGAGCCGGGCGTCACCGGACATGCCCTTCATCATTGGCTCGGAGAGGTGAGTATCCGAGAAGCCAGCGGACTGCTGACCCACCTGTGTGCCGACGAAGCCCGTCCGTATCCACGTATCGTTCTCCAGAGACGGCGCGCTGAGTTGGCTCTGCAGAATCGAGACGCCCGGCGGCAGGTCGTCGCTAGGGCCGCAGCCGATGCCCGAGAGGAGCGCCGTCGCCATACCCAGAGCCTTGATGTTGCTTCCTGTCTTCATCATGATTCAGTTCCTTTGTAAGGGCGCTTCCGATATGGGGCGCCTGTTGATTGGGGGCACGGGGGTTATGTCCTTCCGTCAGTTCCCCACCCGACGAACCCGGTGTTGCAAGCTCATCTTGAACTTGGACCGAGCAAGCAACGGGCCAGCGCGCTGACGTCCGGCGGTGCCCTATTGGGATCTCGCAAAGTGGCAGCAACTTCGACGAGATTTTCGCCGACAAGCCAAGGTGCCGGGTGGCATGTGTGGCCGTGGTTGCCGTGGGCAAGGCGATTTGCATGGGTTCGCGGCGATTCGCGGCGATTCGCGGCGGTTCCGATGGCCATGCCCCCAATACAGTCTCAAGTCCTCTCGGTGTGGACCCTCCGGCGGATGGTTGGCTGACACTGCGGCACCGCCATAGCCGTATTGTCTAGCCGCCTTGTTGGTGCCTGTCTTGAGTGGCAAGGGCCGGCACAACCAATGGGCGGCGTTGGTGACCCAGGACATAAACTCGCTTTGTTCGGCAAGGGCGCGACAGGAGATCTTGGCCGATAATCTTCGGGGAGTGCTATCGCGGCTCCCGAGTGTATGATTGCTGAAATTACCACTAAGTTTTACTTACAGAGCCAACTAGCTGGAACCATGATCTTGCGGAAGATCCATACAGCGGCTGCCAAGTTGCAGCGTCGAACAATCGAGTGGCTGGACGCCACGTTGAACCTTTGTCAGCAACCGGGGGTGGTCTTTGTCATCGATACATACGAGGGAGCGGCCCGAGGGCCAATCCCATCGGGGATGGACTTATTATTCGTTCCTTGCGATGCCGCCTTGGTAAGGAGATCTCGGCAAGAGGTAGGGGAGCGCCAACCGATCCTGGCGGTTGCGGAGTCCCCGGTCAGCGATGAGGCGCTGGCAAAAGTTCTAGATGCTGGCGCAACCGACTATATCCTGGCCGATGGGGGCACGGACGATGCCTCTGACTTCGGTCCTGATGTGGACCCAGAACGTATTTTGACCATTCTACGCTGGCATTTGAACCTGACTCCGCCGTGGCCACTAGTCGGATCATCGGCGAAAATGCGCGCGTTGCACGAGCGAGTGTCTGAGGTTGCCCGAGTAGGTAGCCCGAATGTCTGCCTAATTATCGGAGAACGGGGCAGTGGTAAAGAGCTGGTTGCTAAGGCCATCCACGGATACAAGCGTGAGTCAGCCGGCCGCGATATCCCTTGGATCGCGGAGAACAGTCTTGCCATTCCGGATCAGCTCTTTGAAGGGCAGCTCTTTGGGCACCTCAAGGGCAGCTTCACCAACGCAATCGCCAACCACTCAGGGCTAGTCAAGGCGGCCGATGGGGGCGTGCTATTTCTTGATGAGATTGGCCAGCTTAACTTAGATAATCAGGGCAAACTTTTACGTTTCCTGCAAGAGTTTCGATATCGGCCCCTCAGCGGCACCGAGCGCAAGGCCGACATTTTCGTAATTGTGGCAACAAATAGTAAGTTTGATGACTCAAAGAAGTTCCGCTCCGATCTATATGACCGGCTGAAAAGCTATAAGATCCAGGTACCATCGCTCTCGGAAAGACGCGAGGACATCCCACTTCTCGCACGCTATTTCACGCGTGTGAATTTGAACCTGGGGAAACAGAGGCAAACCGTCACGAACATATCTCCAGCGGCCCTCGCAAAATTACTTTCCTACGAATACCCCGGCAACGTACGAGTGCTCGCGAACATCATCGCCAATGCCAAGCTGCGCGTCTCTGGCAAGCTGTTACTTCCGGAGCACCTAAAGCCCGAGGAGCAGGATGCCGTTCAGATGCGGCCCCGCGCGACCGGCTTGCCATCGGTGACAAAGGTGAATGCCGAAGACGCGGGCTCCGAAGACGCTCACCAAAGTAAAAAGGGGAGCTGGTACAAACAGCCAAAGAAGTCTTCCAAGAGCGCGGTCGTCGCAGTTCTCAAGGCACTTGGCTCCGCACCACTGCCACGCGGAGAGCAGGAGCAGCGTAACGCCATCCTCGCCGTCTTTCGCAACAACGGGCTTCGCTTCCTGGACTTCCGAGCTCTGACCCGTGAGATCACCAACCACTGCCGAATCGATGACTCTCTGCTCGATATTGCTCCGCCGCTGGTACGTAGTCTCATCGTCACAGAGCAACAGCAAATTAAGGAGCAGAACGAGAAGGCTCGCCTCAAGCGTGAGGGAGTAGTCGAGATCGATCAAAGCGAGGTAGGTTCCACGAGTGACATCGGCCAGTTAGGTGTGCAGGATCCTTCCGCAGCTTCCTCCCGGTGCTACTTCGCGTTGTTTGATCCCTTCTGCCAGCAGCAGATCGAGCGTGACTACCGCATGCGCGGATACCCCAGCGCAGAGATCTTCGGCATGGTAAGGGAGGAGGTACGCTACGGATTAAAGGCGGCGGCGCTAGTTCAGGAGCAAGTCATTTTCCGCGCCTCGGCGGTGCTCAAGTCGGATCTTAGCGCTCAGATACTCCGGGAAGCACGCGAACTCGTGGAGCATGGCATTTTGGTCCCTGAGTTTCGTTCAGACGAGACGTCCATCAGCAAGCTCCTCCGGGAGCAACCGCAGGCATTCAACCGAGATAGCCGCAGCGCTTGCGCAGTTTTTGACCTAGCCGAGCTACTCGACAGCAAACGTGAGCCGAGCATCGAGGTCGCGGGGACTAATCTATCGCAGAGTAGGAGCCAGGTACTGATCGATCACCTCTTTCGCCAGAAAGCGCTCGCCGATCTACTGTCGGAGCCATACCTCAAGGGCGAAGTAAGTTGGGCTGATCTCGGTCAGCTATTCGAACTCCTGAACTCTCACCGACCAGTCGATCGCCGTGAGTTCATCGAGCGTGTGCAGCACTTCTATACAGTGCCTAGCCGTGCCGTCCTCCTTGTGCAGCTTGTTTACTTTGGTTTGGGAGCAGCGCGTGTGCGAGCAAACCCTTATCTACCGCAACTTCTTGAGCCTACGACGCGACTGTGGATTTATCCGAAGATAAAAGTTGGAGCGCTTCCCTACGAGGCATCCACGGTCGCCGAGCGCTACGGAATACTCTCCAGGGAACAACGATTTGGGTCTTTGGCCTTCAATGCTGGAATCGTGCGTCCGGACAAGCTTGCCGACGTACTAAGGCTCAGCGAGCTTCTCATAAAGCATCTTGATTGGCAGGACATAATTGGACTGCGCCGCCATGAGGTAGGCGTTCGCACGCGGCGCTTGATCGCGGACTTTCAACGCGGTGCTCAGTCCGAACCGGACAGCGTGGAGCGATGCCGTCGCAGTTTGTACGAGGAATTGCTGCGAGAGCAACGCCATCAGGTGTCTCGGTACGAGCCGCCTCTTAGCTCACCACTCGTCAAAGCCGAGCGGGAGATGCTATTTTTGATAGAACGACCGGCGGTGAGCCGGAACCAGATGGTTGTGATTGGCAGCGTTCCTGCAGAGACAGACGAAAGGGCGCTGGGCGACGAGAACTACGATACGCCGCTACTCTTGTTCTCGCAGCTTGCGTACGGAACCCAGATCAAGAAGCCGAATGCTCTATCGTAAGCCCAGACTATGCCCTCGGCAGCGAACGTCGCCGAGGGTGAACATTAAAAAGCGCAGCGGTCAATAGCGTTCCCAGTAGAGTAGCTCCGAGCCAATACATAAAGCCGCCGCGCCAACCAAAGCGGTCGACTAAGAGGCCGGTACCCACCCCAGATAGCGCTGCGCCAGCGTAGCCGAAGGCACCGACGAAGCCAATCGCGGTAGCGGCGCCTTTCCGTGTCGCGAGGTCAGCTGCAAAGACGCTGACGAGGAACTGCGGCGCATAGATGCACAGACCGACAGCCCCGAGTGCGACGGCATCTAGCGTGAAATTGCCCGGCGGGTTCAAGTAGAATGTAATGAGGCCGACAGGTGTGAGCGCAAAAAAGGCCAGGCATGTCGGACCGCGGCGTCCTCCATCAAGTCGATCAGAAAGTACGCCCGCCAGCAATGCACCGACGATACCAACGAGTTCAAGGACGGCGGTAGTGATGCCTGCTCTCGCCAAGGTGCTGCCCTTAACCTCAACCATATACTTGGCGGCCCAATCAAATACGCTGGTCCGTACCACGTAGACAAGAAGATTCACAAAACCGAGCAGCCATATGTAAGGGTTATTCAACACGCGACCCCATACGACATTACTTATGCTCTCGGGGTCATCGGAAGTCTTATGGCCTTTGAGATCGAACTCATGCTCATTACGATACTCGTCGACGCTGGGTAGCCCCATAGAAGTAGGGGTGTCGCGCAGGCGTTCCCACAGGAATATGCCTGTGGCCATGCATAGAGCCGCCGGAACAAAAAATGCGGCACGCCAGCCTGCGTGACTAATAAGGACGCCAGTGAACGCGGCTACCGCAGCTGCTCCAACTTGATGCGAAACATTCCAGATCCCCCACATTACTCCCCGCTCTGAGACGCTATACCAATTTGCCAGTAACCGAGCGCAGGGCGGCACACCGAGCGACTGGAACAAACCGTTAAGCGCCCAAAACGCAGTCAAGGCCCCCAACGAGGAGCTCATTCCAAAAAGCACGTTCATGACTGCAGACAAGACGACACCAGTAACCATCATTAGGCGGGCATTGCTGTGGTCGCCAAGTACGCCGCTGGCAAATTTCCCGATACCGTATGTGACGTATAGGGAAGCCCCTAATATCCCAAGTTGTGTATTGTTATAGTGCAGCTCTTTGGCGAGCACAGGGAGGGCCACAGAGAGATTCTTCCGGCAAAAATAGAAAAGCGCATACCCAATAAAGAGACTGTACATTACGCGTACTCGCCAATAACGGTAGTGTATTGTGACTGTAGCGGGATCTGTATATTTTTGGCGGGCTTGCGGTGCCCGAAAGTGAGCGATTAAGTCTAGAATATTCATCGGCAAGACCCCTATAGTATCGAATACTCTCGGGATGCGATCAAGAATCCGGTCTGGTGCGCTGGTTTCAGGCTCTTCGCGATCCAGCGTAGGTCGGATGCATGGCCATCTGTCCTATTGGCCCGACCTCACTTCGAGGGCGGCTCGTCAAGGTTCGCTTAAGCGACGGCCCTAGGCCGCTTGACTTTGACGAGCCGCTGTCTCAGTGACACAGCGGGTCGCTAACCTGGCCCCAACTTCTCCGTCATCGCTGTTATTGCCTGACCTGCGCTAGATCGCGAAGACCAAGGAATCCCGACAAGCCCGAGCAGCAACATGAGTTTGGTTCTGATCGGGGCGGCTCGAAGTCTGGAACTACGGTTCCCTCGCATGGCTGCAGAAACTACACGACGACGGAATCTGACTGCAATGGTGGCGCGCTGGTTTCCTCGCTCCGTTGACGTCAGTGCCGTATCCGACAGCATTGAAGGCTCCGAACCTGACAACTCTCAAAATTCAGGTTTTATTTGAATCCTAGAACACTAATTTATCATACATAGAAAAAGGGATCTCCCCAGACCTCGTGCCGACAAGAGCCATTAATGCTTGGGTCTTGGCGGGAGGGCTTGACCTGCGTATTCTTCCGCCGTGCAAACAACCAGCATCCCAGCCTATCTAGCGACGCTCTTGGGGCAGCAGCAATGATTTGTCCACGGGATTCCATCGTGGAATCCACAGTTATGCTCGGTGCGATGAAGCTAGCAGCCTATCGGAAGCGCGATGGTTGGCATCGGCTGGCGCTTCGAATTGGCCACCGCTCGGGGGTCAAGTTGTCTGAGGTCGATCCTTCGGCAAGCGAAGCCGCGGGAAATGAAGCCACAGCCGGGGGGGAACGGTGAGCGTCGAGACCTTTCCCCGCGAGGGAATGATGGCAGTGGTGCGCAACCGGCGGGCGCTCATCACGGGCGTTTTGCCCTGTGAACCCACCGACCAGAGTTCGCGACTGCACCTGGTTGAGGTGGAGTACACCGACGGTCTTGGCGCGGAAGCCGACCAGATTCTCTGGGAAGTAGAGGCTGGCACGGAGCTGCTTGAACCGTCTGCGCTGCCACGTGTCGACAGTGCTGCGCCGATGGAGCCCCACGAGTTCGATGCGATGATTCGGGCTGCCCGCTGGTCGGCGCTGACCCCATCTTTGCCGTTCTCGGGTCTGACCGAAGATCGTCCATCCCTAGCTGCCCCCCTCTTCGGGGCGATTCACCCCGAGGCCTATCAGCTGGTGCCCGTCCTCAGGGCCTTGGAGATGCCCCGCGTTGCGCTGATGCTCGCGGATGCGGTGGGCCTGGGTAAAACGATTCAGGCAGGCATGATCCTGCGCGAGCTGATGCTGCGACGGCGTATCCGGCGGGTGCTGATCCTGTGTCCTGCGTCGCTGCGGACGCAGTGGCGCGATGAACTGAACGAAAAATTCTCGCTGCCTTTCGACATCGTGGACCGGCCCCATACGCTCCGCCTTCAACGTGAGCTGGGCCTGGATGCCAATCCATGGCGTGTCCATGAGCATGTCATCGCCAGCTACCACTACCTGAAGCAACCAGACGTTTTAGAGCAGTTTCGCAGCACGGCCGAGCCAGGCACTGACGGACTGCTCCGCTGGGATCTGCTGATCGTGGACGAAGCGCACAACTTGGCCCCCTCCAGCTTCGGAGACGACTCGGATCTTTCGCGCATGTTGCAGCAGATCTCACCGTGGTTTGAGCACCGGGTCTTTTTGAGCGCAACCCCACATAACGGACATACCCGATCTTTCTCCGGACTGCTGGAAGCCTTGGACCCGGTCCGCTTCACCCGCAAGTCAGAGTTGGAAGAGGAGGACCGAAAGCGTGTTGCGGAGAGTGTTATTCGTCGGCTGAAAAGCGAAATCAACAAGTCGTACGTTGCGATGGGCGAGTCCGCCCGCTTCTCTGATCGGGACGTGGATGCCCTGCCTGTGCTGCGGTTTGGTTCACAGGAGCGCGCACTATCGGATGCGTTCCACGACTTCCGCAAAGCGCTCTTCAAGCTGACCGCGATTGCAGGGCACAGCGAGCGTGCCGCTGCCCGTTTTGCCATCGAAGTCCTTCAGAAGCGATTGCTGTCGGGACCCTGGGCCTTCGGCCAAAGCTGGCTCGCGCTGCGCGAGGGATTGGAAGTCGCAGCGATGGGGACTGAGAGCCTGGCTCGCGTTCGCGCACTTCAGAGCGACGACACAGATAACGACCCCGAACGCGAGAGCAGACAGCGTCAAGCGGATCGGACGGTTGGGGCCTGGCTTCGTGATCGCAGAGACATGCTGGCCGCAGAAATAGCCGCGGTCACGCATGCGCTCGATGCGCTGGGTCTGATTCGCATTACCCCTGGCTTAGGTCCAAACGAGCATCAGAAAGTTGTGGGCCAGGCCGCCGTGAAGGTCCGGGCCGATGCACGATTTCGGGCACTCGAAGCCCTGATTGAAGAGCGCCTTCGGGATGGCCATGCCTGGCGCACTGACGAGCGCCTCGTTGTTTTCACGGAATATCTAGCGACACTCGATTATCTCGTGGCGCGCCTCCGCACTCGTTTTGGCGAGGGCGATTGGCTTCTCTCCCTCTACGGCGGCATGTCCGATGAGGAACGGGATGGGGTGAAGCGGGCCTTCAATGACCGCGCGAGCGCCGCGCGCATCTTGGTGGCTACCGATGCCGCAGGCGAGGGTCTGAACCTACAGCGCTCATGTCGTCTGCTGCTGCATTGGGATATCCCTTGGAATCCGGGGAAGATGGAGCAGCGGAACGGGCGTTTGGACCGTCACGGCCAAGAGCGCGACGTACTCATCTTCCACTTCGATAGCACCGATGATGCGTCGATGCGCTTCCTTGGAAAAGTCCTCAAGAAGCGGAGCCAGACCCGCGAAGACCGGGTCGTCACCGATGAGATCTTCGCGCATGCCTTGCTTGCACACTTTGAGCAAGACGAGGACGCAGACGCTGCGGAAGAGCGGTTGGAGCGCAATATCAAGAACTCCCGCAGCGCGCAGCGTGAGGTGCTAGCGGATGTACCCGATGGAGCGCCGCTTCCTGGGCAACAGGATCGCGAGCGCCTGGATGCGCTGCGCAAGGAACTCGATCTGTCACCAGAGAGTCTGCGTGAGACGCTCGAGACCACTTTAGGAATCGATGACGGGCACCCACGGCTGAAGCAGGACGAACACGGGCGTGACCGATTCGTTCATCCCGTTCCAGAGCTCTGGCGCGAACTTGTCGATCACACGCTTCGCGATGGTGGGCCGCGGGGACAGATGATGGCGTTGGTCTTTGACCCTGCTCACTACGTTCAGATGCGCAGCGGCCGTCCGGTCTTCCTTCCAGAGAACGACTCACGGCTCCTTCATCTGGGACACGCGCTGTATCACCGCGTCATGTCCACTTTTGCTCGCTATCGCTTCCCTGGCGGTCCCAAGGCGGCAACTCGGTGGACTGCACGGCAAGGCACAGTTCCCTCCGGTGCCGATGCGGTGATCCTACTGACTGTCGAGGAGCTTGCGGTAAACGAGCTGCGTGAGCCCTGCCACCATTGGGTGCGCACAGTTGCCCTCCCAATTCGGAGTGGGAAGCTGGGTGAACCCTTGCCGCATCAACCACCAGAGCACTGGCTGCCAGAGTCGTTGGTTGGAGATGTGGAACAGGCACGTGCTCTTTGGGATGAAGTGGAAGGTGAGCTCAAGCAGTTCGTTCAGAGTTTGCAGAAGCAGCGCAGTCAGGAACTGACCCTGCGTCTAGAGACCGCAGGCCGCGTAGTAGCTAGTGCAGAGAAGGAGCGCTTCAAGCGGCGACGTGAAGAGCTAAAGAAGGCAATGCAGAGCAACACGCTTGAAAAGATTGAGCGCGATGTCAGCGCGATGCTAGAGCGTCGGCAGCAGTTCCTCTTTTCCGAGATGGACGAAGAGGAGCGACGAAAGCTCTCGGACAAGCAAGCTGAGTTGGAGCTACGGAAGGGCCATTATGAGACCGTGCTCCATCGCCTTGCCGATGAAGAAACCCGCACGCTGGAGCGTGTGCTGCCACTGCGTTATCGACAGCGGGGCGAAGCCAGAGTCTATCCTATCGCGGTTGAGATTCTGCTTCCCAGTGCGATTCGACAGCGAGGTGCCGCGTGAGCCAAGAGCGCATTGCGTGGCTCGATGCCTGGGCAGAGCTGAACCAGGGCGGACGACTCCTGAATCGTGCTGCTCTGGAGAAGCTGCCGCAGCCTGCAGCGGTCCGCGTCGACCTGGCGGATCAGCTACGCGATGCGCTGACGGCTACAATTCCTGTTCGCGACAAAGCGACCGCCGACCTCAGCGCGCTGCTTGATGTGGTGCTCGAAGCGGTCTGTGGTCATGAAGATGGTTGGCGCAAAGGGCCTGCGGTTGGCAAGGCAGATACAGAGCTGCTGCTAGATGGAACCGAGCTGAAGCCGCGGCGTGTCTTGACGCTAGCGGGCGAAGTGGTTCTGGCTGTTTTTGCTTTCCCGGTCGAGCGCCTTGGCGTGCACAAGGGGCGCCGCAGTGTCGCGCAGGCGCTTGAGTACCTGCGCCGTCGCAAGATCTCGCTGGGCCTGGTTACCAATGGGCGGGAATGGCGGCTCCTCTTTGGGGACCCGGATAACACGGCTTGGGTTGAGTGGTCTGCGGACCGCTTTCTGGATGCCGAGACGCTGAGCCCCACGCTGCACCTTCTGCGTCTTGTGCTGTCTCCCGCTTCGCTGAGGCCCCCGAAGGCCGGAGATCCATCCCCACTACTTAACGCCATTCGCGAGACGCGGAGGGGCCAGGCTGCTCTCTCCAAGGAACTGGGAGAAAACGTCCGCAAGGCCGTCGAGCACCTGCTGCGGGCACGTTTGCCACTCCTAAGTCCGAGCTGGGGCGAACGAGATTCGAAGGATACTTATCAAGCAGCATGCCACTTCGTTATGCGGCTGGTCGTCGTGTTGTTCGCGGAATCGCGCGAGCTGCTGCCCGTGGACAATTCCATCTATCACCAAGCGTACGGTCTACGCAGTCTTCAGGATTCGCTAGAACGCGCTGGCGCAGTGCGTCGCCGAGCGCGCACGTCCGCTTGGCCTAGACTCCTCGGGTTATTCCGCTTGCTGCATGCTGGCTCGCATCATCCGCAGGTTGCGGTACCTGCCTATGGCGGCGACCTATTCCGTGCAGGCAGTGTCGATGGCGACCCCATCGCACGAGCGCTGGCGCTCTTGGAATCACCTTCCGAGCCTCCGGCGGATGAGATCATCTACCAACTGCTGCGGCTGCTGACCCGCACCACCGAACGAGTTCGGGATGGCGCGACGGTTCGTACGGTTGCGGTTCCGGTCGACTTCACAGAGCTGACCAGCGAGTACATTGGCATCCTGTACGAAGGACTCCTCGACTACGAACTCAAGCGAGTCGACAAGGAGCCCATCCTATTTCTGGGCCTGGGTGATCAACCTGCACTCCCCTTGAACCGCTTGGAAGAGATGGGAGACAAGCAGCTTGGCGCGCTGGTTGAGAAAGCCAAGGTCGGCCGTAAGACAGAGACTGATGAAGAAGAGGGGGATGACGAAGAAAGCAACCTCAGCGATGAGGCCGACGTCGATGAAGAGGCGACTCCGGGCTCGGTCGAAGCGGAGGCTGAGCCCGA
This sequence comes from uncultured Myxococcales bacterium, assembly GCA_937859535.1. GTDB lineage: Bacteria > Myxococcota_A > Polyangia > Palsa-1104 > JAEUJZ01 > JAEUKA01. The sequence goes on along the minus strand of CALLYL010000904.1, from coordinate 2,108 downwards.
TGAGTCATTCGTCGATGACACGCTGCGCCAAGCACGGGAACGGGCGGAGCGCTGGGCAGTAAGGGCCGCCATCGCCGGGAAGCTGATCCGGGCACCCCGCGGAAAGAAGGGCAAGGACGATCTCGCGTGGCAGGCTGAAGCCAGCAAAGTCGCCAAGTCCCTGATTGTCGATCTGAAGCTGCCAGGCGAGCTGTATCTGGTGCGTTGGGGCGGAACCCGAAAAGGTGCAGGAACATTCTATACGCGCCCGCAGCTCACTATCCCTACGGTACGGCGCACGTTGGAACCTCTCATCCACGATGCAGACGGCAAGGTGCGGACCCCGGAAGAGATCTTGGCGCTCAAGGTCTGCGATCCCGCGATGGGTTCAGGGTCGTTCCTGGTTGCCGCGTTGCGCGTGCTGACCGAAGCCGTCGTGACCTCGCTGCACGTTCACGGTCGAATCAAGAAGAACAACGGCCGCGTCCAGTTGGAATGTGAGCCTCTGCCGAACGATGACCGCGACCAGACTGAGGAGCGGATCCCTGCCATCGTGCGGCGTGCGGTCGTCGAGCATTGCCTGTACGGTGTGGATCTCGACAAGCTGGCGGTCGAGCTGGCTCGCGTATCCCTATGGGTAGAAACGCTGGATCGTGACCTTCCCTTTACCTTCTTAGACCACAAGCTCCGCTGCGGAGACGCGCTGGTCGGGACCTGGCTCGATCGATTCCGCGACTATCCACTTCTGGCCTGGTGGCGGCAGAGTCCGGATGAGAAGTGGCGCGGCGTTACCCACGAAGGCGATATCTGGGCGCGCAAGCTCAAGGACCTGCGAACAGCGGTCGTTGAGGAACAGCGCCAGCTTATTGTGGGCCAGACGAACTTGGATTTCGCTGGAGCATCCGATGACGAGCTACGGGCTGCGCTAGTTCGCGTTCGTGAGCTGTATCGACGCTTGCGCGCCGTTCCAGCCACGCAACCGGATAAGCGTGCCGAAATCTGGCGGAAGCAGGTCGCCACAGATCCTGCCCTGCTGCGCGTACGCCAAGCATTCGACACATGGTGCTCGCTCTGGTTCTGGCCGCTCGACAAGCTTGAGGAAGCACCGAGACCCGCTGAGTTCTCGACACCTTCTGGTTCAGCGCAACAGATTGTGAAGACAATTTGTGAGCAGCAGCGTTTCTTCCATTGGGAGCTGGAGTTTCCTGATGTGTTCACAGAGAGCGGATCAGGCTTCGACGCGGTCGTTGGAAATCCCCCCTGGGAAACCAAGAAGCCGAAGAGCCAGGAGTTCTTCGCCAACTATGACCCGCTCTTTCGTGGCTACAGCAAACAAGAGGCTCTGACTCGCCAGCGCGAGCTATTTCTCGCTGACCCTGCAATCGAACAGACGTGGCTCGACTATGTAGGGCGCTTCAAAGATGCCGGCAACTTTGTGCGCAATGCAGCTACCCCGTTTGGGGACGCGATCGATGACAAGGGCAGGAATCAGATCGCACTGGTAACGCGCAACACCACTGAGTCATTACGTCTGCACCAAAGATGGAATGCGCAGCGCGTGCGCAGAAGTGGGTATGCGGACGTTGAGCATCCATTTCGCCATCAAGGCTCTGCCGACCTCAACACGTACAAGCTCTTTTCCGAGGCAGCTTATCGGCTCGTTCGACCAAACGGCATTGTTGGGCTTATTGTTCCTGCCGCGCTCCTCAGTGACCATGGCTCGCGCGATCTTCGGGAACTGCTCGTCTACAGGAGCGACACTCAGCTCGTCTACGTCTTCCAGAACGAACGCAAAGTTTTCAAGGATGTCCATCACGCATCCAAGCAGATGATTCTGATTGCCAGGCGTATCGATGATGAGGCCCCGCGATCATCGCGGGTGTTGCCTCTGATCTTTCGCCTTGGCGTGGGCGATTCGCCAGAAGCAGATGAGGTCCAATCCGACTTCCAGGGGGCCCGAACTCCTCTCCGTGTCCCGGTAGCAACGCTCGCGAAGTTCAGTCCCAAAAGTCTCTCAGTTCTCGAAATCCGCTCCATGCGCGATCTCGAAGTGCTGAGCAAGATCTACGAGAATAGCGTGCTCCTGGGTGAGGATGGCCCCGCTGGTTGGGGGATTCAGTATGCACGCG
>CALLYL010000903.1 GCA_937859535.1 uncultured Myxococcales bacterium | reverse complement strand
GCTTGTCGGCCTTCTCGGGCTTGTCGGCCTTCTCGGGCTTGTCGGCCTTCTCGGGTTTGTCCTTGCGGTGATGCTCTTTGCCCGGCTCGCTGCTCGGTGACGAAGTACCACCGGCCCCACTACACGGCTGATCTTTGGCCGCCAGCGCACGGACCTGCTTCGGATCGACATCGAGCACCATCTGCACCTGGGCGCGTGACTCGGTGCAGTTGCCTGCCGCCCGAGCATCCGAGGCCGCCTTCAGATGACTCTCGACGAACAGCGGCAGAATCTTGTCGTAGTCTTCCTTGGCGCTCTTTTGATAGACCGATTCCTCGGGAATCTCGCGATAGGTCTTCAGTGCAGCATCGTAGTTGCCGCTGCCCGCCGCGCCCGCAAAGCGATCGTAGATCTGCTTGTTCTTCGATTCTTTTTCCGCGATCGAGCGCTTGGCCTGGGCGGCGTCGCGGGTGCGGATTGGAATCGCCGTGTTGCTGACGATCCGGCCGGTCTTGTCGAGCACGTCCTGCCAGCGCTTGCTTTGCAGATCGCTTTCGACATCGATCAGTGTCTTGGCTGCTTCGGAGTCGACATCAACCTTCGGTGGCTGAGTCAGGAACCAGTACGCACCGCCACCAACGGCCGCGAGCAACACCAATGTGAGAATGATCGGAACCACCGGTGTACCGCGTTGGTCGCGATCGACGATCATGGCGTCGATCTGTTCCTTCGGGATGTCTTGTCCCGGCGGCACGAACACGAGGCGGACGTGACCTAGGTCGATCTTGTCGCCCTTGCGAAGCTCAACCTTGCCGTATTCCTCGCCATTGACACGCACGCCATTGGCGCTCTGCATGTCCATGATCTGGAACTTGTCGGCTTCACGGACGATTTTGGAGTGGTGTCGAGAGATCGAACGGTGGTTTAGGACCACATCGTTATCATCGGTGCGGCCAATCACCACGGTCGCTTTTTCGAGCTGGAACTCTTGGCGGGCGAAGTTCGTCGAAACAACAATCAGGCGAGCGGGCTTTTCGGGAACCTTAACGACAGGAGCCTGCACCGGCTGCGCCAACGTCGCTTGCGGCGACTGCACCGCGCCGCTCATCAGCGTCGGTTCAGCCCGATTCATCGGCGTGGTCTGCTGCCCTTGGCCGGCCATTTGGACCTTGGCGGCACCCTTGTCGAGCTTCACCGAGACCTGATAGTCGCCGATCTGAACGCGGTCGCCGTCACCGACGGCAACCTTACCCTGGATACGGTCGCCGTTGACCTTGATGCCGTTATAGCTCAGTAGGTCTTCGATGAAGAGCCCATTACCCTGGCGGGTGATTCGCGCATGACGCCGTGAGACGTTGCGCTCCGTCAGACGAATCGTATTCCCTTCCTTCCGTCCGACGGTTATCTCGTCGCGGATGATGGGGACTTCCGTCGTCTTGCCCTCGTCGTCCTCGATAATGAGCTTATACATGACCCGCGTTTCGACGCATATTTAGCCTTTTAGGGCTTTTGCGATTTTAGGATCCAACATTTTTTGGGTCAAGCATGCCATTCCATCTCGACTGACGATGGTGGTGTCGAAGCCAGTGCCCTTCGTTACACTTACATGGCCTACTTGAGCCCGAAACCGCCGTCGCGCCCCGCTCAGTGAAATCTTGATGGCCAAGCCGTCCTCACAAAGAGGGGCAAGCGGATCTCGGTTCCGCTTGGGGCTCACCACCGTATTTCGCATCGTTTGAGCCTGCACGAAAGCTACTCCACCTTGGTGTCGTTTCGCAGTGCACGGTCGCCAATCGGTCGCTGCTGCTGTTCCGTCACTGCCGAGCCTTTCGGCCCTTGATGAGTCCCTTCCGGGCGCGGACTCCGATGCAAAAGACGGGTCGCAAACAGGTGCCACGCTTTCAAATAATCGTAAGCGGTTCGAAGCTGAAAGTCCTCACCTTGTGGCGTGCGCTGCGCGATGACGGCGTAACCCGGCGGCGGACCGGACTCAGCCGTCTGTTTTTGTCGGTTTTTCAGGTGCCCTTGCAGGTCACGTTCTTTCTGCGAAGGCTCATCTCGAACCACCAGCTTGCCGTCTGCGAGGCGCACCTGATCGACCACTACATCTGGGGCAATGCCCTTTTCTTGGATCGAGCGTCCTGACGGTGTGTAGTAGCGCGCAATCGTCAGTTTCAGCGCGCTGCCGTCCTCTAGCTCGACGATCGTCTGGACCGATCCTTTGCCAAAGGTCTGCGTGCCCATGACCAGGGCACGACCGTGATCTTGGAGCGCTCCTGCAACGATCTCCGCCGCTGACGCCGAGCCACCGTTGACCAGACAGATGATCGGGAAGCCGAGTCGTGTGCCTTCCGGTCGGGCTCGCTCCTCGTCGAGGATGCGGCCACCACGGCCTTCGGTACGAACGATCAGCCCGCTCTCAATGAAGATGTCGGCGAGCCGGACTGCTTGATCGAGCAGTCCACCGGGATTGTTGCGAAGATCGAGGACCAAGCCGCTCAGCTTGCCGCCGTTCTCACGCTCCATCGCCACAAGCTGCGCTTCGACCTCGCGATCGATGTTGTCGGTAAACTGCTTGACTCGCAGCACTCCATAGCCGGGCTCAAGCAGGTAGCTTTCGACGCTGCGGATCTTGATGATGTCGCGCACCATCACGAAGCTGCGTGGTTCTTTCCAGCCGCTGCGCAGCACCGTCAGCGAGACTTGCATGCCCCGCTTGCCGCGCATCTTTTGGATATAGTCCATCATTCCGCGGGTGGCCTGATCGTCGATTCGTAGGACTTGGTCCCCGGCGGACAGACCCGCCCGCGCAGCCGGGGTGCCCTCCAGCACAGATACGATCGTCAGTACGCCATCGCGCTGATCGACTTCAATGCCGATCCCGGCGAACTGGCCACTGGTGTCGTTCTTCATTTCCCGATACTGCTCGGGACGAAGGAACGTGGTGTGCGGGTCGAGCGAATCGAGCATGCCTTTGATCGCACCGTAGACGAGTTCGTCTTGGTCTACGTCCTCGACATATTGGCTTTCAACGTACGACAGCACCCGCGAAAACATTGTCAATTTCGAGGGAGAGCTCGGCTTTCGCGGCGCGGCGGAGGCAACTCCCAGCGCAGAAAGACCGGCGGTCACGATCAGTGTGAGCGCTGCTAGGGAGAAACGGCGACCTGAACCCTTGCGACAGATCCCCCGCTCTGCCTCTCGTGAAAGCCCGGTAACCACCAAGGTCAATATAGCCTAACCATTGGCTTTACCGCAAACCCTTCTTTCCGAGGGAGAGGACGAGAACTTCATTCGTTTTTCCGACGGGCCGATCGGCCACGAACCCAGTGACGTAGATCGCCTGAGACCAACGAATGCGGTGCCAAGGATTGTATAGCCAGCGTCGTAGTTAGCAGGTGTTGGGTCACGGAAGCGGATCGCTTGGTAAGTCAGTGAGTACCGCCTCTCGACCATACAACTTGTAGGCAAACAGCGACGCACAGAGCACAAACGCGGTGACTGCGTACGCGAGCCCGAGGCGGAGGGCTCTCGTCCCTGGCTCCGGCTTGGTCGTACGGCCGTGGCGATTCCAGAAGCCCGCCGCCAGCGCAACCAGGCCGGTGACGATTCCAGCGATGCCGAGGGCGATGAGCGAACGACCAAAATAGTCCATCGAGAGCGACGGCTCGCCAGCCACCGTTCCGAAGCTCCAGCGATGATCGAGAGGCAAGTAAAGAGGTACCGGCAGCGCCATCACGCCGGTCAGAAAAAATACCAACGAAGTGGTGGTCGTCAGAATGCTCGAATAGAGCGCTGCGCGACGAGGATCGGTCATCATGCGCCCCGCACAGCCGTACACAGCAGCCCAGCCACGACGTTCGTCAGACAGACCAAAGCGGTACCAACGGTCATCACGCCATACGTCCAGATCACGACGCGCAATGAGGACTGGGATGCTGCTGCGTTCGACCTACTGTTGAGAACCTCGTCACTGGTTGTTGGCGTCGACAAGCCAATTGTCGAGAGCGGCTGCGCAATCAGCAGTGCTCCAATGGCCAGCGGCAGTCCAATCGTCGCCAGGTTCTCTTTGAAGTCGAACAGGTTGGCTGCCCATGGGGCGTGTCGATCGAGGAACAGCGCTCTGATCACAACGCGATAGCGTGGATAGAGTAGTGCCCCTGCCATCACCGTCGACAAGTAGGCCAACAAGGTCGTCCAGCCGTAGATCCGCAGTAGTCCCGAGCGCACCGGTCGTTGTCGGACGAGCTGTACTGCGAGCAGCGCTTGGTGGACGCTGGCACCGCACAGCACGATCGCGCTGAGCGAGTGCACCACCACCAGCAGCGAACCCCACGACTGCAAAAATACCGACGGCACCTCGGGACTATACCGCCAATTGGTCAGAGCGCCACGCTTCCCATTGTTTTGGGTCGTGTCCGTATCTCGGACGGCGTCCGTATCTCGGATGATGTCGATCGGTCTCGGGATGCACTCACCGTCGGTAGCGTGAGTCTGGCGAGCTGGCATGGGCAGTGCATTGAGGTCGCTCTGCTGTCGCTTTGATTCAACCAGTCACTACCAAGCGAAGAGAGAACCAAGATGAATACCTCCCCATACATTTCCGCCGCTGCCGAAGGGAAGGCAAATGATGGCCTGCCCCCATCGGATGCAACTACCTCAAACTCATCAACCTCGTCTATTGAACGGGCTCCGTGGAAGGCCGTCTATTGCGTCGCGGAGCGTGGCAAAGGTCGACGGCTCTGGCTGCGGGTTGGGACCGCGTTTCCCAATCGCGATGGCTCGCTGACGATTCGGCTGGATGCGTTACCTCTCTCGGGCCAATTGCAGGTCCGAGAGCCGTTCGCGAATGGACCGCGTGACGGGAGCGGTGATCCACTACTCACCGACCGGACCGTGACGACAGTCACCTGATGTTCCTGGCGAATCGGACCGCAGCCTTGGCTGATTCGCTTTTTTTCCTAAACCGAACGAACAGACCGAACCCACTGAAGGAGAAACACGACATGAAGTTGCACAAGTCCTTGTTGGCCCTGACCGTTGCTGCGCTGACCTTTGGCACGGTGACTGCCACCCGTGCCGAGAGCGCAGTTCGTCCAGCCGCGACAACGCCCACCACGTCGATCGCTGCGCCCAAGATGAATAGCGGCGTGGTCAACATCAACGAGGCAACCGCCGATCAACTCGAGCGTCTTCCCGGCATCGGTCCGAGCCGAGCCCAAGCCATCGTCAACTTCCGCAAGACTCATCCGTTCAAGCGGATCGAGGATCTCCAGCGGATCAAGGGGCTTGGCAAGAAGAGCTGGAATCGACTTCGTCCGCTGATCGCACTGAGCGGTCCCACCACGCTGGCGGCCGCCGAGCACTAGCCCAACATCGGAAGGGGATCGTTGCCCTTCCGGTTCGCTGCGCCATGCAGCGATCGCGACGACGATGGCGTGGGCTGTGTGGACATGTTCTGGTCGATCCTTGTTGATGACCATTTTGCGGACGTAAGCGCCACGCCACCGTCGCCGCGATGGAACGGAAATGTTAGTTGAGCTGTGTGCAGACCGACAGACCGCTCTGCGGTGGCTTGCTGTCGTCGCAAGAGATGAGTTTGAGGGCGAGTGGATCAGTGCCGACTTTGCTGGGAAGACCGGCAATCAGCGCGGTGATTACAGCTCCCGACGGAATGGTGATCGTCGACTTCACAGTGAGTAGATCGGTCGTCATTCCCGAAGGGCGAACCGAGGCTGAGCTGCCGGTCTGAGGTCCGGTCGAGACGTAGGTCATGCCGCCGCCACGACCGAGGTTTCCGCTGACCGCATCGGTGAGCAGCGCTTGGTAACTGGCACCGATACCGAAACCGAAATCGGCAGTGGGTACGTCAGGCGAAGCGTTGATGAAGCGCATCCGCACCTGGCCGCCCTGCGAGGTCAGATCATCCTCGAAAAGGTTGATCTTGACGGTACCGGGGCGGCTCTGGTCGCCAAAAGGTACGAGCGTATAGGTTCTTCCTGCTCCGATCGGTGGCAGCCCCAAGTCTGGGAGTCCGCCGTATGCGACAGTACAGTCTGATCGGCTCCCGGGTACGGCTCGCACGGTGTAGTTACCAGCCGTCAGAGTCAGGTACTGGCCCATGTTCAGGTAGGCTACTCCACCAGGACGCTGTGCCATCGTACGAAGCAATGGTCCACGAAAGTCAGGATCGCCCGACCCCTTGACACACAGGTCTACTGGGGCAGCCCCAGCAACGAAGTTGCCGAATCGGACCTCTGCATTCGTAAGTGGAATCACCATGTCCGGCATCACATTGACGCCGCTGTCCACGGCCATGATCTCGGGCGGGGTCTGGGTGCAGCCAGCGATGGCGAGGGTTGAAAAAGCGATACCGAGGCTGATGCGCAGAGCTGTCGTTCGTAGGCTAAGCATGAAAACTCCCTATTCCGAATCGCCAAGTAGGCCGTCTAGAGATTCGGAGTCAAAGGTTAGAGCGGTCAGCTCTTCGCACATCTTGACCCAATCGGGGACGGCCGACTCGCCGAGCTGAGAGGTGGTCTCGAAGAACAAAAAGACGGTTCCCATCGGTAGTCCGCAGCTTTGAATTCGTGAGCCACGACGCTGTTGGGCGAGCTTTTGCTGATAATGGGCACGTAACGCCGTCAGATCGTTGATGCTGCCGCGAGGAGCAGGTCTGAACCAAATGCCGACGCGAGCCTTGCGCTCAAGGTTGTCATTGGTGGCTACGCTGACGCCGAAAGACCATCCGTCACGGACGGCGACCAGTTCCTTGTACGGGGCCTCGGTGATTTCACTGACTTGAAAGCCAGCGGGTGCCCACTGTTGGCGAACATAACGGGCAAACGTTTCCGCATCGAGAGTGTGCATGGATGGCGTTCCTTAGAAATGGGAGAGCTTTACCTATCGTAGCCAAGTTCCTTCCTTCGCAGGGAGAGGCTCGAGCAATTCGGGCTTGTGTGAGTCATGTCGCCGTCAGAGACGCTTGCTAAGATGCCTGCCCATGCTGTCGTACTTGCGGATCAGCAACTTTGCGATCATTGAAGAAGTCGAGCTCACCCTCGGTCCGGGCCTCACCGTGTTAAGTGGCGAGACGGGGGCTGGGAAGTCGCTCATCTTGGACGCTGTGGCGCTTTTGCGGGGCGGTCGAGCCAGCGCGGAGGTCATTCGCAGCGGTGCCGATGAAGCGCGCATTGAAGCACAGTTTGTTCCCGAGCCGGGAAGTGCAGCTTGCGCGGTACTTAGCGAGAGGCTCCAGCGACTAGGAATAGAAACAAAAGGCCTGGCTGAGGATGGCTTGGTGGTGCGGCGGGTCATTGGTCGAGGAGGGCGCAATCGGATTCATATCCAAGGGCAGCTCTCAACGGCAACTGCACTGGCTGAGGTCTGTGGTGGCCTGATCGATGTGAGCGGGCAGCACGAACATCAGAGTCTCCTTGATGTGGGGAGCCACTTGGGGCTGCTTGATCGCTTTGGGGTGTCGTCGGCATTGCGTGATGAGATGGCGCAGTCGTTCGAGGCCCTGACACTCGCTAGTCGAGAACTGCAAGCCGCGTCGCTCGATGAGCGCAGTCGGAGCGATCGAGAGGAGTTTCTGCGCTTTCAACTCACCGAGTTGGAACAAGTCGATCCAAAGCCGGGGGAAGACGAGACGCTGCGGAACGAACAAAAGCGGCTGCGATCGGTCGAAAAGCTGGCGCAGGCGGGACGACGTGGCGAGGTCAGGCTGTATAGCGGTGAAGGCAGCATCCTAGATGGTTTGTCATCGGTGCTGCGTGAACTGCGCGAAGTGTCTGGGCTCGACGGTGAGTTGGCGGAGCTAACGGCCAGGCTCAGCGAAGCGCAGGTGCTGCTCAGCGATGCCGCCCACGATCTCCGTCGATATGTAGACGCGTTGGCAGCGGATCCCGAACGGTTGGCCACGGTCGAGGACCGGCTGCATATTTTGTCGCGTCTGCTCCGCAAACATGGACCAGACATGTCGTCGGTGATTGCCAAACGAGACGAGATGCAGAGCGAGCTGTCGAAGCTGGTGGGTCACGAAGAACGGCGACTTCTTGCCGGACGTGCGGTGGAGCAAGCGCAGAAACAAGCGGTGCAGGTGGCCGAGCGCTTGAGTTCGGCCCGCCAAAACGCCGCGTTGACTCTTTCTGCGAAGGTGGAAAGCGGGTTGTTGGACTTGGCGATGGACGGGGCCAAGCTTCTTCCTCAGCTATCGCCTCGCCCAGCGAGTCGCGGAGACGATCCATCGCTGGTGGTGCCGGTGCCGGGCGGTGAACTGCGACGACTCGGTCGCGATGGCTTTGATCGGTGCGAGCTCCTCTTTTCGGCCAATCGCGGTGAGACACCTCGGCCTCTTCAGCGAATTGCCTCGGGCGGTGAGCTGTCGCGGGTGATGTTGGCGCTGCGCGGGGTACTGGGCCGGGCCGATCAGGTCGAGACCTGCGTCTTTGATGAAGTTGACTCGGGAGTGGGCGGTGCCACCGGAGATCGGGTGGGGTTCAAGATTCGAAGCCTGGCCGAAGGGAAGCAGGTGTTGTGCATCACTCACTTGGCGCAGATTGCCGCTTACGGGCACCATCACCTGCGTGTGGAAAAGCTGATCAGCGACGGACGTACGGTAACGACGGTACGAGCCCTAGGCAAGAACGAGCGGCGCGATGAAATTGCACGAATGATCGGAGGCGCACGGCTGACCGAAAAGAGTCGCGCCCATGCGGATGAGCTATTGACCCACGCGCAGGGCTCGCCGATGACACGCACCCGCAGCAAGAGCGGAGTGATGTCCGCAGACGTGCGTTGAAAACGACAAGTTGAGACTGAGATATAGTGAGAAGTATGCCAATCAGTCTCGTTGGTCGGATCGTGCTGGGGACAGGGTTCTGGGCGGCAGTGGGGGTCGGGTGGGTAACGATGATGGGTACTGCCTCATCGGTGAGAGCGAACGAGCACTCACGCACCACTTCGTATCCGCCACTGCGCAATGCTCAACAGAAGGCGAGCTGGCTGGGCTCGCCCGCTGCATTCGATTCGACGGCAAACCCTCCGACCAATCCCATCGCGGCGGTCCCAACGGCGTCGCTTTCTACGGCGTCGAATGCTGGTTCATCGATGAACGGGGCGATCGTTCCTGATTCCAAATGGTGCGGCATCGAGGCTTCCGCTTCTCCGGTGGACGCAGCGATGCCCTGCAAGCTAACGACGCTACCGTGTGGACCCATTGGTGCAGACCGCATCCTGAATAACAGTGGAGAAGACACGGATGATCTCGACGGAGACGGTCAGCGCGATCTGGTCGTTGGAGGGAGACTCAGCGTCAATTCCAAAGAGGTCTTTGCTGCGATCTATCGAGGGACTGACAGTGGCTACGTGCTGTCGGATTATCGCGTAGTGCCAGCGCGAGCCGAGCCGACTTATGCCAGCGCGCTGCTTACGGAAACTGGCAAGCCGCCGCTGCTCCGTGATGGTCATGATCTTGTTGAGAGCAACGGCCGGAGCCATAGCATGGCGCGGCTCCGGCGCTTCGATGGTCAACGATTTCGGACACTCCTGACATTTTGCGCGCACCGGAGCGAACCATCGTCCAGTGCTCCCGGCGGGGCCCGGCAGGGTATGAACCGAGTTGACTTTATCGACGTGGACAAAGACGGCAGCAAAGAGGTCGTGATCCAGGGACTACTGGCACCCACAGTGTTTCGATTTTCCGATGGCGGGCTTTCGTTGATCGAGGATCGCGGACTGACCAGAACATTTCGCGAAACCAGTCCCGAAGCGGTGCGGGCACGCGGTCTGCGGGCTGAGGCGGAGCGGCTACTGGACCAAGGCGAAGTTCGACGGGCAGCCGAGCTGTACCAGCGGGCATTCCTCAGTGCTTCGTATGACATCGATCTGGGACTGGCAGCAGCCGAATCTCAAGTGCGCAGTGGCCAGCCCGATCGAGCGCTGGAGATGGTGACGCGGCTGCGCTACCAAGACCCTGCTCGCGGCAGCACGGCCTGCACGATGGCGGCGGTGCAGCGGGCCTTGCGCAATACCTTGGCCGAAGCCGCAGCGTTGCGTAGCTGTGCCGAGAAGGAAACGGACGAAACGCGACGGAACCAAGCGCAAAATCGACTACGAGAACTGAGCGGCCAGAGCGCGCCACCGCCGCCGCTTGCACCGTCTGCATCGCCGACCCAGCAGTCCATTGTCGATGAAGCACTGGGAACACCGTAGCTAATCGGTGTTGTCCTCGTTGCGCTGGGCGAAGTATTCGATCAGAAATCTAGCGATCGGGCCATCGGGATCGCAAAGTCGCCAGGGCTTGTCCGGTTCTGCCAGTAGATCCTTTGCAGGGTCGAAGCCAAGCTGCCTGAGTCGCTGGTTGCGCTCGAAGTAGCGGCGCTCGATGGGGGAGCCGTGCCACAAGTGGCGGATGGTGCCGGGCACAAAGCCAAGACCCGACAAACCCAGCCGCTCAGAGACGGAGTGAAGCCGATCAGCCCATGCGTGAAAGTGACGCAGATGCGGTGTGTTGTTGCCAAGCAGACGGGTCACACAGGTCGCGTTCGGTTCAAAAAGCATCGCGTGGGCCATGACGTGATCGGCACTGCCGACAATGCAAGCGTCGTACAATTGAGCGGAATCGAGCAGATCGCGACGAGCGGCCCAGGCATAGCCGGTGTGTCCGTGGGTGTCGAAGCGTCCTGCGAACAGGGTGGCAGGATCGGCTGCGATCGTTGCGGCAATGCCGTAGGTGCGATCGATGGCCTCCGCCGGACGGCTCGGTGCCGGGAGCAGCAAAACCTCGCGAAAGAGCTGCACGGCCACGTGTCGATCGAGGAGAGCTATGGCCGACTCCTCCCAGTCAAGCCGCTCGAAGAGGACGTCGGCATCGATCCAAGCGACATAGCGACAGGATGGTGGCAGCTTGGTGAGGGCAAGGTTCAGTAGCCGCTCTTTGTGCCACAGCGTGTGGTGGGCTCGGACCTGCACGACATCGTGCGATGGCGACAGCTCGAACGGCCGGTCGGCGAGCGCGCACTCGATGGTTAGACAGGGCTTGTTACCGAGTGCAGCCCGAAATTGCTGATAATTTTCACGCCGTGATTGATATCCCGCCGGGTTGAAGTAGGCGGTGATGACCCACAGCTCGTCTGCTCTCGCCATGAGGAATCATCATCGCCAATTTGGAGGTAGGACGTCATCGTTCACTCCTGGCTCGACGGGCGAGGGCGTGGGATTGAGCTTTGCCGGCAAGTCCGAGATGCTGACACCATGAAAATTCGTGTCCGCTTGCTTGCTCAGGGTGCAGGGCGGGGCTTTCTGGCAAAGGTTGTTGCGGTGGCGCTTCTCATGGTGGCCCCGTGGGCGGTTGCTCAGAAGGCCCAGCCGCAGGCCCCGGCTGCCTACGCTGCTGCCAACTCCGATAACGAAGACGAAAAAGAGGCCGAGAGTGATCAAGACACGCCGCGTCGTGCCATCGAGCGCTTTATGGCGCAGGCGGCGAGCGGCGATTATTTCAAGGCCGCCGAAGCGATTCAGGTCAGCTCGACCAACGTCAGCGATGGGGCCGATAAGGCGCGCAAGCTGGCGGCAGTGATCGAACGGCGCGTCGAGCTCGGACCGGAGGAACTAGCGAAGGTCTCGGATTTGCCCGTCGGCAATATCAACGATGGACTGAAAAGCCAGGACGTGATCGGACGCATCGATATGCCGCTTGGATCGGAGACCCTCCGACTGCAGCGAACGGGGACGCCGGGCTCGCGACGGTGGGTGTTTTCGCCCGCAACGGTGCAGCGCATCGAGGCTTGGTATGAGCGACTGGAAGATCACTGGGTATTGGAGACGCTGCCGGAGACGCTGCTGAGTCGCGGGCCGCTCGGACTGCTGTTGTGGCAGTGGTTGGCGTTGCCACTTTTGCTGGTGCTGAGTGCACTCGGTGGCGTGGCGCTCTCGGTGGTGATGCGTCCAGTGCTGCGTAAGCTGCTTCACAAACACGAGCTGTGGGTGGCGATGATCGAACGGCAGCGGGGGCCGCTGTGGCTGATGTTTGGAGCACTGTTCGCGACGATGCTGGTGCCGCTACTGTATCTGACGCCGGTGGTGGCACAGCCGGTGCGGGCGCTCACCCACATCGCGATCGAGGTGTCGCTGTGCTGGATCGTTTGGCGGGTGGCCGATGTGCTGACGACGCGAGCACGCCTGGTCGAATGGCTGGAGTCGCGGCCCGGTCTGCGTGGGGTGCTGCCGCTGGTTCGTCAACTCATTGGGATTGCACTGATTGCGATTGCGGCGGCGATCGCGCTGTCGGAAATGGGCTTATCACTGACCAGCGTCATGGCCAGCCTGGGGCTTGGCGGCTTGGCGGTTGCTTTGGCTGCCAAAAACACGCTTGAGCACTTTTTTGGCAGCGTCACGCTCAGCGTCGATCAATCGATTCGGGTTGGCGATCAAGTCCGCATTGGAGACGCCGTCGGAATCATCGAGCAGATCGGCATGCGCTCGACCCGAATCCGGACCGCCGATCGCAGCATTGTCACCATTCCCAACGGCAAGGTGGCCGACATGCAGATCGAAACAATCGCCGCTCGCGACCGCACCCGGTTCTTTTTGTCGCTCGGCGTTGTGTACGCACTAAAGCCCGCCGGACTGCGCTCCCTGCGCGAAGCACTCGTCAAGTGTGTGCGCAGCCATCCCAAGGTCTGGCCAGAGATCGTGCGGGTCCACTTTACCGGGCTCACCGATGCGGCGATTACCGTCGAGATCACCGCCTGGTTTCAGGTCACCGAGCAGGATCAGTTCCTCGAAGCGCGTCAGGAACTCCTGCTACAGATCCTCGATGTGATCGAGACGTTTGGTGCCACTCCAGCTTTCGCAAAAACGCTCGCTCAGGCTGCATCGCGCCAATAATTTGCATTCTGTATAACGAGAAATTGACTTCACAAGCTGCACTTGCGACGCTTTGGAGCCATGACACCCCGCCTCGAACCTTCGCCTATGTCCCACCCTCTGCTACACACCCTCTTTCCGGTCTGCGAGCCTTACCTAACTGGGATGCTCCGCGTCTCACCGATCCACGAGCTGTATTACGAGGAGAGCGGCAATCCGCAAGGCCAGCCGGTGCTCTTCATTCATGGCGGTCCGGGCAGCGGTACCGAGCCCAATCAGCGACGGTTCTTCGATGCCAAACACTATCGGATCGTGCTGTTCGATCAGCGTGGTGCCGGGCGCAGTCGTCCTCACGCCAGCGTCGAGGAAAACACCACCTGGGATCTGGTCGACGACATCGAGAAGCTTCGTAAGCATCTTCACATTGATCGATGGCTGGTATTCGGTGGTTCGTGGGGGAGTACGCTCGCGCTCGCTTACGCAGAAAAACATCCAGAGCACGTGACCGGGCTGATCGTGCGCGGGATTTACCTGCTGACCCACAGCGAGATCGACTGGTTCTTTCGGCGCGGTGCCAACGTCATTTTTCCCGACGCATGGGAGTCGTTCCGGGACTTCATTCCAAAGGACGAGCAGGGCGATCTGCTGGCGGCCTATCACCGGCGGCTGCATGGTCCCGATCCGAAGCTTCAGCAGCTGGCGGCAGTCGCCTTTGCGCGGTGGGAGGCGTGTTGTAGTCGGCTGATTCTCGATCAGGCTGTGGTGGCCCGTTTTGCGGAGGGCCGCTTTGCCTACGCGCTGTCGCGGATCGAGACGCACTACTGTGTAAACCGGGGCTTCTTTTCGCATGACGGACAGCTCATCACCGACGCGCATCGGCTACAGGATGTCCCGACCGTGATCATCCAAGGGCGCTATGACTTGATCTGTCCGATGGAGTCCGCGTGGGCGCTGCATCGCGCACTGCCGCAGGCCGAGTTTCACATCGTCGAGGATGCCGGGCACTCCGCCACCGAGCTGGGCATCACCCATCGCCTGATCGAGGCGACCGAGCGATTGAAGCTTCCCAAAAAACACCCGTAGGCTTGAGGATGGAGAAGTGAGCGGCTCTCCTCCGGCGCGTCGCAGCAACCTTGTGGTTCTGTT
>CALLYL010000902.1 GCA_937859535.1 uncultured Myxococcales bacterium | reverse complement strand
CAGGAACTCCCAACTGGCGTCCAGGAACTCCCAACTGGCGTCCAGGAACTCCCGATTGGCGTCCGGGAACTCCCGATTGGCGATCATAACTCCCGTGAACCACCGGGACTACCCGCCTACGAAGTCGCCTCGGGCCGTGGTTTTGCGTATTATTTCTCTCACCTAGGAGCCCCAGCTACGCTCATCGATCGCGGAAATGGCCCGTCTGCTGCCAAGCTGCCGCCAGGTGGGGCACCGCCCTACAGCGACGGAAGGCTGAATGCTCATTGCGTGAAGCGGTCCGCGGACAAACATTCTATCCAGTGTCATCGCCCAACATCGTTCCACACAGCCAGCTTGCGACCCGATGACACGGACGCTCCCGTCGAAAGCTGACCACCAACGCCAAGGAGACAGACGAACATGGCCACCGAAGAAGCACAGTCGCCAAACGCCGCCGAGCAGCCGGGCCCAGCCCAGGCGGGAGGTGCGAACGCCAAAGCAGCAGCAGCAGCCCCCGAGGCTGAACTCAAGGCGCAGGTCGACAAGCTCTCGGAAGAGAAGCGCGACCTCAACGATCGCCTGCTTCGCCTTGCCGCCGAGTTCGAGAACTACAAGCGCCGGGCCCGCAAAGAGCAGGACGACGCCGCCGCCCGTGGGCTCGAAAACCTCACCCGCGAGCTGCTACCGGCGATGGACAACTTCGACCGTGCTCTCACTGCCAGTAAGAGCGCCTCGACCACCGTGGCCTCGCTGATTGAAGGCGTGCTGATGGTCCAAAAGAGCTTCCTTGGCGCACTCGAAAAGTCGCAGATCAAGCCATTCGAGGCCGAGGGCAAACCGTTCGACCCAAACTTCCACGAAGCGATCGGCCACATCGAGAGCAGCACGCTCCCCCCGAACCACGTTGCCACGGTGTTTCAGCGCGGCTACATGCTGGGCAGTCGACTGCTCCGTCCAGCGCTGGTGCAAGTCACGCGTAAGAGCGAAACCCCTACCCCAAGCGACAGCAAAGACGCATCGCCGACCCAGGCGAATTAGAGGCAATTCTTGGCCGACGCAAGGCGCGACTATTACGACGTTCTCGGACTCCCACGGGACGCAGATCCGACCGAGATCAAGCGGGCCTACCGGGCGCTCGCGCTGCGCTATCACCCCGATCAAAACCGCGACGACAAGCACGCCGAGGAAAAGTTCAAAGAGGTCTCGGCAGCCTATACCGTGCTCTCCGACCCGGAGAAGCGCGCTCGCTACGATCGCCTCGGGCACCTGGGACTTGTGCGTGAGACATCGGGCATGGACCCGATCTCCGTCGACCTAGAAGCGATGAAGTCGCTGTTTAGCAACCTCTTTGGCGATCTGATCGGCGGCAGGAAAGGCAAAGGCCGCGACCTTCGCTACACCCTCGAGATATCGCTCGCCGAGGCAGCCCACGGTGCCAGCAAGACCATTCGCTTCCCGGTTCGGGCCGACTGTCCGACCTGTCATGGCAGCGGGGCGAGGGGAGGCGAAGCAGGCCTGCGAGTGTGCTCCACCTGCGCTGGCAAGGGCGAGGTCAAGCCCGGCAAAGGGATCTTCTCTCTTAGTCGTCCCTGCACCGTCTGCCAAGGAGTCGGCAAAGTCGTCGTCGACCCGTGCGCCGACTGTCGTGGCGTCGGTCTCACCGATCAGCAGCGCGAATACACCGTGAGCATTCCCGCCGGAACCGAGGATGGCTCAGCCCGTCGAATTTCCGGTCAAGGTGAGCCCGGTCGGCGCGGCGGCAGCGCGGGCGATCTCAACGTCACCGTGAAGATCCAGCCGCATCCACTGCTCCGTCGCGAAGGATCTCTCATCATCTGCGACCTACCGCTCGGCCTCACCCAAGCGGCCATTGGCTGCCAGATCGACGTCCCCACCCTGGAAGGCCGTGTCGAGATGAAGATCCCTGCGGGCACGCAGTCCGGCTCGGTCTTCCGGCTGCGTCACAAGGGCTATCCAACCGCTGTCGGCGCAACCACCCGAGGCGACCTCCACATCAAGGTCCACGTCGAGACGCCGCAAGGGCTCAGTGAGGCCCAGCGCGCCCTGCTTCGCCACGTCGAGGAAAAGCTGTCGACTGCGGCCCATCCTCGCATCGGCAAGTATCAGGAAGAGCTGCGCCACCTCTACGGTCCAGCCGACACCACAGCGACGCCGATCACCAAAAAGTAGAACCGCTGTCAGCCCTCTTTGCTATACCCAGCGGCCTTCAGCAAAGGAGCATCTTCTATGGCAATCGAGAAGAAGGACGACGCCCGCGTCGTCACGGGACGCAGCGACCGACTGGCCGCCATTGACGCAATCACCAGCAACATCGAAAAGCAGTTTGGCAAGGGCGCAATCATGCGGCTCGGCGAGGGCACGGCGCTGCCTGAAGTGCTGGTTATGCCGACGGGTTCGCTGGCTCTCGACATTGCGCTCGGCTGCGGCGGACTCCCCCGAGGACGCATCGTCGAAATCTTTGGCCCGGAGTCGTCCGGTAAGACCACCATGGCGCTATCCGTCGTTGCCGAGTGTCAAAAGCGAGGCGGAATGGCTGCCTTCGTAGACGCTGAGCACGCACTCGATATCACCTATGCCAAAAAGCTTGGAGTCCGCACTGACGACTTGCTCGTCTCGCAGCCCGACAACGGTGAGCAAGCGCTCGAAATAACGGACATGCTGGTTCGCTCCAGCGCAGTCGACATCGTCGTCGTTGACTCGGTGGCAGCGCTGGTTCCCAAGGCCGAAATCGAGGGCGAGATGGGCGATCAGCACATGGGCCTGCAAGCGCGCCTGATGTCCCAGGCGCTGCGCAAGCTCACCGGCTCGATCAACAAGAGCAACACGCTGGTCATCTTCATCAACCAGATCCGCATGAAGATCGGCGTGATGTTTGGTAGCCCCGAGACGACCACC
>CALLYL010000901.1 GCA_937859535.1 uncultured Myxococcales bacterium | reverse complement strand
CACCTTGGCAATGGAAGGACAGGGACATCGACGGATGCGCTGGATCGGCCCCCATTGCAGAGACCTTCACCACGTACTTTACTCCCGCCGCTCGCGCCGCATCGATCAGGTTCTTTTCCCCTTGATTCCAGCTCGGACCGCTCGGGGGAATCAGCAGAACCTTATCGACTCCGGCAAAGACCTGCACCAGGCTCGCCGGATCGGCAGGATCACCCGCGACGACAGACGCGCCCTCAAATCCGGGCAGAGCACGGGTCTTTTCCGGATCCCGACTCATCGCCCGAACCGCCTCTCCCTTGGCCAGAAGCTGGGTCACCACCACTCGACCGATCGTACCGCTCGCACCAACCACCAGGATCATCGGAGCCTCCTCACTGAACGTTTTGGCCACAGATTATCAGGAGCAGCACATCCTCTGGCGAAAATCCATCCGACTACCCAATAGCCTGTCCAACGACCAATTTGTGCGATCGATCACACGCGCCAAGAACGCCTCATTATGTGCGTTGGATCACATTCACGGGAGTGTTCGCTGAATCTTCCTCACCAATCATGGAAACATATTTATCTAACATGAAGTACCGACAACGCTGATACCACCCAGTCAATCCGAGTGCCGAGACTACGTATCGGCTATCTTCTATGTGGATCGCTATTTGCATAAAAATGAGCGCCCCACATCGGCACCTCTCCGTCAGTGAAACGCTTCACAGCCGCCCACCCATGAAGGAAATGTCAACAGCCAATCATCGCATCTACCATTATATATCAACATAGTTGTATCAGACAGCCTTTTAGCACCACAACGGAAACCAAGCTCGAAAGAATCCACTATGCAAATGTACCATTTTGGCACAACTGTGCCCATTCGGTCCGCAAGAAAGATCAATCTTCGGTTCTGCGCGAACCCCGTTCTGAATTAGACTGGTTAGATGTTCCCGGTGTGGGCCGAAGACTCAGGCCGCTCCACCGGTAAGTGTCAGGGGGAATCGCCATGGTCAGGTCTCATCTTGATGAAAAGATGCATCAGAAAATTCTCTTTGAGTGGAATTCTGCGACGGCAGACTACCCACGGGACCGCTGTCTGCATCAGCTCTTTGAGGAACACGTCGCCAAGGACGGCCAGGCCACGGCGCTCGTCTGTGGCTCGGCGCAGATCGACTACCAGACCCTCAATGCCCGCGCCAATCAACTGGCTCGCTATCTGCTGAGCAACGGTGCCAAGAGCGGACAGCGAATCGCGCTGTGTCTGCACCGCTCGATCGAGATGGTCGTGGCGATCGTGGGCGTCCTCAAAGCCGGATGTACCTATGTACCGATCTCTCCGGCGTATCCGAAGGAACGGATGGCGTTCATGCTGTCCGACGCTGCACCTGCGCTGCTCATGACCGAAGAGCCGCTTTTGGAAGGCCTCCCATCGTTTCAAAATCCCACTCTCTGCATCGATTCGCTGACGACGGAGCTGGCTCAGCAGAGTCCGCACAACCTGGATCTCGCGATCGCGGCAACCGAGATCGCTTACATCATCTACACCTCCGGCTCGACGGGAATTCCCAAAGGTGTCGAGGTTCCCCATCGCGGCACGTACAACACCACGCGGGCCCACATCGATCTGTGTGGCATTCGCCCAAGTGACCGACTGCTCCAGTTTGCCGCGTTTGGGTTTGATACGTCGATCCTGGAAATCCTGATGGCGCTCGGAGCGGGTGCCGCGCTGGTACTGGTGCCCCAGGATCAGCTCCTGATTGGAGAGTCTTTGGCCCGGCTCATCGACGAGGCAGGGGTCACGGTGGCGACGCTTCAGCCCTCGGTCCTGGCTTCGCTGCCAGAGCGGGAACTGCCGACGCTACGCGTACTCCTGAGCGCCGGGGAGGCCTGCACTGCGCAATTGGTCCGTCGGTTTGCACCGGGAAGGGAGTTCTGGAATGCCTACGGACCGACGGAAGGTTCGGTCTGCGTCACCCTGGCACGACTGCGACCAGAGGATGTCACAGAGACGATTCCGCCGATCGGACGACCGATTCCCAACACCCGCGTCTATATCCTGGATGAAGCCCAACAGCCGGTGGCCATCGGAGAAGCAGGAGAGCTGTGCATCGGCGGAATTGCCGTGGCCAAAGGCTATCTGAACCGACCAGAGCTTACCCAAGAGCGATTCCTTCTCGACCCCTATCACCCCGAGCCCGGGAACAGACTGTACCGTACCGGTGATCTCGCCCGCTTTCGTGCCGATGGTCAGATCGAGTTTCTCGGCCGCATCGATCATCAGGTCAAGCTGCACGGCTTCCGCATCGAGCTGGGAGAAGTAGAAGCCGCGCTACTCCGCCATCCCAGCGTGTCGCATTGCGTGGTCATTGTTCGTGAAGATGAACCCGGTGACCGTCGGATGTGTGCCTACGTGGTGTTGCATTCGGAAGCGGCGCTGGCGGTGTCCAACCTACGGGCGTTCCTGGGAAGTCGTCTGCCCGAGTTCATGATTCCATCAGCGTTCGTGGCACTCCCCGCGCTGCCGCTTACCACCCACGGCAAGATCGACCGAGCTGCATTGCCGCCACCGGGGACCGCCCGGCCTCTGCTGGGACCGTACCACGCCCCGGTTGGCGAACTGGAACAGCAGGTTGCCGCGATCTTTGCGTCGGTTCTCCATCTCGATGAGGTCGGTGCCACCGATGACTTCTTCGAGCTAGGCGGTCACTCCCTGCGGGCGGCGCAAGTGACCGCGCTCATCGGAACCCGGCTGGGGGTCAGTCTGCCCGTGCGAACGCTGTTTGCGCACCGCACCGTTCGAGCCCTGTCGGCCTATCTGTCCACGGCGGGCGCGGCGACTGTCGTAACGATTCCGCTCGCGGATCGGCAGCAGCGAGTGCCGCTTTCCTCGTCACAAGAGCAGATCTGGCTGACCAGCCTGCTGCATGCCACAAGCCCGCTGTACAACGAACCCTACGCGGTCACAATCCGGGGTCCGCTCGACACCGATGCGCTGACGGCTGCCCTGCAAGCCCTGCTGGTTCGACATGAGATCCTCCGCACCACCTTCGAGATGCAAAACGGACGGCCGTGTCAGCGTATCCACGACGAGGTCACGCTGCCTGTGGCGTATCACGACCTGCGCCACCTGCCGCAGTCGGAGCACAGCCATGCGGTGCGTGCGCTCCATGATGACGCCGCGAGGCAGCTCTTTGACTTGCAGACGCCACCGCTGCTTCGAGCCCAGTTGGTCTGTCTTGCTCTTCACGAGCATCGCTTGCTGCTGGTCTTCCACCACGCCATTTTCGACGGGGTGTCGCTCGCAAATGTACTGCTCCCAGAGCTCTTCAAGCTCTATACGCAGCAGCAGCAAGGTGGACCGGGCCTTTCGCCACCGTCGCTACAATATGCCGACTATGCGGCCTGGGAACAGACCCAACTCGGACCGGAGCAGCTCGCGCCGCATCTGGAGTATTGGCGCAAACAGCTCGCGGCACTGCCGGTACTTCAGCTTCCGACAGACCACGTGCGCCCCGCCCAAGGGAGCTTTCGTGGCGCTCGCCTGCCGCTCCACCTCGATTCCAAGCTGAGTGCCGGTCTGTTGGCACTGGCCCAGCGAGAAGGGGCGACGCTCTACATGGCGCTCGTGGCCGGGCTGGCGTCTCTTTTGCATCGCTACACCGGGCAAGAGGAGCTGCCGATCGCGGGCGTCGTCTCGGCCCAGCAGCGACCCGAGCTATCGGGGCTGATTGGTCCGTTTGTGAACACCCTCGTGCTGCGGATCGACCTCGCCCATTCGCCGTCCTTTCGAGAGCTGCTCAATCGAGTACGCGAGACGGTGCTCGCCGGATTGGACCACAGCGAGCTGCCCTTCCCGAAGCTCGTCGAGGAGCTACGACCCGAACGAAGCCTGGGCCGCTGTTTCAGGTGATGTGCCTGCTCGATCCACCTGGGGCCGATCTGCCATCGCAGTGGTCGGTGAGCCGATTCGAGTCCCACAACGGAACCGCGATGTGCGACTTCTCGCTTCAGATGGAGCGACGGCCCGATGGGCTTCACGGTTTCCTCGAGTACAGCCGCGACCTATTCGACGAGACGACCATTTCACGATGGGCACAACACCTGACCGTCCTTTTGTCGGCGATGGTGGAACAGCCAGAGCAACCGATTGCCCTTTTGCCGCTGTTGCCCAGCGCTGAAAAGGTGCAGCTTGCGGCCTGGACCGGTGGAATCGCCCAGCCCGAGGTCACCACTTGTCTGCATGAGCTGTTTGCGGCCAAGGCGCGCAGTACGCCCGATGTGGTGGCGGTGGTCTATGAAGACCAGCGGCTCACCTACGCACAGCTAGACCGTGCTGCTGAGCGACTGGCCGCGCAGCTCAGCGCGCTAGGGGTCGGCCCGGATCAGGCGGTCGGACTGTGCGCCGAGCGCTCGCTGGAGCTGGTGGTCGGCATCCTCGGTATCCTCAAGGCCGGCGGCGCGTATCTGCCGCTGGATCCGGTCTACCCTCGCGACCGCATCCGTTTCCTGCTAGAGGACGCCAAGGTCGCTGTGATCGTGGCCCAGGAACAGGTGCGACGGGTGCTCCCCAGCTCCTATGCTGGCGCAGTGGTATCGCTCAGCCTACCGACGATCCACAGCCTCGAAGAGGAGCCACCACCACCGCGCATTCCGGTCCAGGTCCAGCCTGACCATTTGGCGTACATCATCTATACCTCTGGCTCAACGGGAAATCCCAAAGGAGTGCAGGTCAGCCATCGCAACGTGGTGCGGCTGTTTTCGGCCACCCAGCCCTGGTTCGATTTCACGGCGCAGGATGTGTGGTGTCTGTTTCACTCCTTTGCGTTCGACTTCTCGGTGTGGGAGCTGTGGGGAGCTCTGCTCTACGGTGGCCGCCTGGTCGTCGTCCCGTACTGGGTCAGCCGCTCGCCGGAGTCCTTTTATCGCCTGCTCAGCAGCGAAAAAGTCACCATCCTGAACCAGACTCCGTCTGCGTTTTATCAACTGATTGCCGCCGAGCAGGCAATGGCCGACCTTGCGGACACCCCGCTAGCACTGCGCCAGGTCATCTTCGGAGGTGAGGCGCTCGACCTGGGTGCGCTGCGTCCGTTCATCGATCGTCACGGTGAGGACCAACCTGTCCTCGTCAACATGTACGGCATCACCGAGACGACCGTTCACGTCACCTACTATCGAATCCGTCGTGCCGATTGCGATCGTCCCGGCAGCGTCATCGGTGTCCCGATTCCCGACCTTCGCCTGCGCGTCCTCGATCGTCGGCTCCAGCAGGTGCCGATCGGAATTGCCGGCGAGCTGCTGGTCGGTGGTGGTGGCGTGGCACGGGGCTATCTCAACCGTCCTCAGCTTACCGCCGAGCGCTTCATCGATGATCCCCAGGGCGAAAGCGGGGCCCGTTTGTACCGCTCCGGCGACTGGGTTCGCTACCGTCCCGATGGCTCACTCGAGTACCTGGGACGAATCGACCATCAGGTCAAGATCCGTGGCTTTCGCATCGAGCTTGGCGAGATCGAAGAAGCGATCACCCAGCACCCCGAGGTCCAGTCCGCGCTCATCGAGCTACGCGAAGCCCGCCAGGGCGACAAGCGCCTGGTCGCCTACCTTGTCCCCAAGACCAACCCAAATGATCCAGAGCTGCCAGTGCGCATCCGCAGCTTTATCGAAAGCAACTTCTCACGGTCTACTCCCTCCGAAAACTGAGCGGTTTCCATCGCAAAGGGAAGTCCTCGGGAAGACTCGGACGCTTCTAGGTATCGATTCACAACTCAAGCGCATCAAGAACGGCACCCTGCACAGCGATTGATCTGCGCAAAAAGAGCAGCTAGGTTCCCAGTCATCATCAAAGTGAACGTGGAGATGTGTCGATGCGACGATTGACTTGGACGCTGTACGTAGGACTCCTTTTTCCGCTGCTGGGATGTAGCACTCCGAACCCTGAAGCGGGGTCACCGGGAATGAAAGGGGACAAGGGCGAAAAGGGGGACTCTGGTGACAAAGGCGACACCGGAAGTCCTGGTCCGTCCGGTGCAAAGGGCGACAAAGGCGACACCGGAAGCCCTGGCCCCGCAGGTCCAATGGGACTCAAAGGAGATCCGGGAATGAACGGCGCTCCGGGGGCCAAGGGCGATCCGGGAATGAACGGCGCTCCGGGGGCCAAAGGAGAGCGTGGTGACCCAGGACCGCAAGGCCCGACTGGACCCGCCGGGACCGGTGGAGCGTACACCGAAGAGAGTCCGGCCTTTGCCGGCTTTACCGCGACGACCTACACCGGTGCGGTGACCAATGGACGGTCCGGAATGCATGCGCTGTGCGCAGCGGCGTTCGCGGGCTCTCACTTCTGTCATGCGGCTGAGTATTTGGTGGCAAACTCCGGAACTGCTCCACCTTCCTCCGGTGCTTGGCTAGATCCTTCGACGGGAGATGGCAAAGGAATTCAGTCCTTCGGATCTCCCAAGTTCGGTCGTTATCCGCATGAGTACGCTTGTAAGGACTGGAGCAGCACGCTGGGCTCTTCGTACGGAGGTACCTGGGTCAACGCGAGCGCCGGCATCTCTCGCGGATCAGACTGCTCGACATCAAGACCCCTGGCCTGCTGCAAAGGAGTCGCCAAGGTCCGATTCGCCGGATTCACGATGAGCACAACGAACGGAAACGCCGGCGGGCGCCACAAAATGCATACGTTGTGCGCGACTCAGTTTGCAGGTTCCCACATGTGCCATGCCACCGAGTATCTGCGCAGCAACTCCCCGACCACTCCGCCCACCGACGGTGCCTGGCTCGATCCGAGTGGCAACTTAGCGGGCGACATCACCAACACGGGGGTTCCCGATCACGCCCGACTCCCATTCAGCTACGCGTGCAATGATTGGACGAGCACACTTGGCAGCTCCTACGGCGGAACGTGGGTCAACGCAAGCGGTGGCGTGTCACGAGGCTCGGACTGCACCACCACTCGCGCAGTGGCCTGCTGCGAATAACCGGCAGGAGGCCATCCCACGCTGGCAATCTTCAGCCTTGCGTGTCTCCACGGCTGCCATCGGCTGTGATACGGTCCCGCCCATGCGTCGCTCGGTTCTCCTCACGGTCGCGGTCTATTGTCCGCATCTTCAAGACACGGTCGCAGCCTCTTTCAATGAGGCCATTTCACGCTTGGTCTATTGTCGCCAAGGGGAGACTTGTCGACAAAATCAGGCTGCCGCGAGTGGCAAGCCGTTCGATTCCAATCAGCCATTCCCTGCGGGTTGTCCGGTGTATCCATCGCTGGCCACCCCGTCCTAGCGGTGCAGAGGGAACACCAGACTGACTGGCTCATCGCCCGGCACAAAGACTGCCCCTGTGCTGTCTCCCGGGAGTCGGGAACTATCTGTCCACATCCCAAACGGAACCGAGCTTATCGAAAGCAAGCTCCCGAGCTACATGGTTCCGGCGCACTTGATGGTGCTCGGACAGTTCCCGCTGACCCCCAATGGCAAGGTGGATCGCAAAGCCCTGCCCTCTCCCGAGGTCAAGCACAGCCTCAGCAAACAGTACGCCGCGCCGCGAACCTACATCGAGGAAGAGCTGGCCGCGATCTTTGCCGAGACGCTCGGGGTCGAGCGAGTCGGGGTTCATGACAGCTTCTTCGAGCTAGGTGGTCACTCCCTACTGGTCACGCGAGCGATTTTCCGCATCCGCGAGGTCTTCCATCTGGAGCTACCGATGCGGGCTCTGTTCGAGGCACCCACCGTTGCGGGGCTGGCGCGACACCTGGAATCGCTGCGTCCCGGCCATCGTGGACTCACCATTCCGAGCATCGTCCCCGAGCCCCGCGAAGGACCGCTGCCCCTGTCGTTTGCTCAGCAGCGCCTGTGGTTCCTGGGTCAGCTTCTGCCCGATGCGCCCTCGTATAACGAGCCGGTCACCGTCCGCTTCCGAGGCAGCGTCGATCCCGAAGCCCTGTCGCGAGCACTCACCGAGATCGTCAACCGTCACGAGGTGTGGCGGACCAGCTTCCACGTTGCACAGGGTGAGCCGGTCCAGGTCATCCATCCCCCGGAACCGCTGCCCCTACCAATCGCCGATCTGCGTTCACTCCCGAAGCACGAGCGGGAAGCGGCGTTTATGCAGCGCTGTACCGATGAAGCACATCGGCCCTTTGATTTGGTACACGGGCCCCTGGTGCGCTTTGTCCTGCTCATCGTCGACGACGAAGATGCCCGGCTGTTTTTGACCTTCCACCACATCATCGCCGATGGATTGTCCATTTACGGCGTCTTTAACGTCGAGCTGGCCAAGCTGTATCGAGCCTTTTGCGCCGGTGAGAAGTCGCCGCTGCCACCGCTGCCGGTGCAGTATCTCGACTACACGATCTG
>CALLYL010000900.1 GCA_937859535.1 uncultured Myxococcales bacterium | reverse complement strand
CCGGTTCGCTCCTCGAAGAGGTGATGGCCGCAACGAAGCCTGAACCAGCACCAGCGGTCGAAGCCAAAAAGGCACCCGTGGTTCCGATCGAAGTCGAGCTGCCTGCGAAGCCCGTTGAGGCAGCAAAGCCCGTCGAAGCTCCGAAGCCCGTCGAGATAGCAAAGCCCGTCGAAGCTCCGAAGCCCGTTGAAGTGGCAAAGCCCGCCGAGGTTCCGAAACCTGTCGAGGTGGCCAAGCCTGTCGAGCCGCCGAAGCCGCTCTCGGTGGCGAAGGCTGTCGAAACCGCGAAAACAACCGAGCCACCGAAGGCCGCTCCTCCAGTCGAGAACAAGGGTGGCGGCGGCAAGTGGGTCGCGATCATCCTGCTGCTGCTAGTGATTGGTGGCGCGGTGTTCTGGTTCGTCGTTCGTCCGATGATGATGCCGCAGAAGGTATCGGTGAAGACGACGACGGCGGTGGTTGCCGACATAAGCCGCAACTTCTCGGCACCAGCCACCGTAAAACCCGGTGCGTCGAGCGTGCTCAAGCTAGCTGGTGCGGGCAAAGTCACGATGGTCGTCGAGGAAGGCAAGGCCGTTGCGGCCGGAACCGCGCTCGTCGAGCTCGACACGCTGGCAGCCGCGCAAAAAGCGCAGACCGACGCTCAGAAAGCGCTGGATCTGCTCAAAAAAAAACTCGAGACGGGTCGCCTGAAGGGCAAAGCCGCTGTTGATCTCCAAGCCAAAATCACCGAAAAGCAGAACAAACTCGGTGAGCTAGAGACACAAAGCAAAATGGCGCGGCTGGTTGCTGAAAAAGAGGGCACAGTCGCCAAGGTCTTGGTCAAACTGAATCAGACCGTTACCGTCGGAACCGAAGCAGTCTCCGTCGTGCAAAAAGGCCTGATCGCCGAACTCAAGGTACCCACCGTCGATAGCGGCACTCTCTCCGAAGGCCAACAGGTTAACCTCACCAACGCGACCAAAAGCGTGTCGCTCAAGGGCTCGGTCAAATCGATTGCCAAGCAAGATGGCACGAGCGTCGTGACCATGGACCTGCCCGGCGATACAACGGTCAAAGCTGGTGATGAGCTGCTGGTCGAAAAGACCGTGCTCAAGCAGGTGGTATCGTTGCCAACGGTCGCGCTGCAGGAAGGCGGACGCGTGCTGGTAGTCAAAGATGGCAAGGCTGCGGCCGTCGCGGTGACCGTTTCGGAGCAAGATGCCGATTCGGTCGTGGTCAAAGGCCTCCTCGGAGGCGAGCAAGTGATCCAGACCCGTTCGCCCGACGTTCGCGAAGGCGTTGAAGTCGAAGTCAGCGCCGCAACCCGCTAAGAACTCCCCCGCTACGGACGATAACCCAGCGCCGCCCCAGCGACGACCGTCACGGGAAAAGGAGCGGCCGTCAGCACCTGCGCCGCAACCCCCGTCGAAAAGAAGAGTCCACCGCTCGTACCGACCCGTACCAGGTCCACCGCTGCGTCGATGCGGCCACCCCACGCAACCGTCCACATGGCCGAGCCAGGAACAGTGCGACGATCGACCATCACAGCCCCAGCTTCGAGACCCATCCCGAAACGCAGTCGCTCAGCAATCGACGGCAGCCAAAAGCTCGGCCCAAGTGTGACGACTTGATAGAGCAGTCCGGCCTGCATGCGACCGGCTTCCACACGCAAACGCACGCCGCCGGCAAAACGATTGTCCTGCGCGCCAAGCTCTCCTTCAAACGCACCGCCGAGCAGTGATTCACGGAACGCCCAGCGATAGGCAAAGCCAGCACTCAGACGACCAAACCAGCGGGCGCGCCTCGGACTGGGTAACACCTCGACGACGGCGAGTGGCTCCAACGAAACGGCATCGGCCACTTTTGCTTCGCCCTCGGAATTCGGCATGGCTGGCGACGCTGGACCCGGTGGCACGGAATTGGCAGATACCGCATATGCCGATATCGGGAGGAGGCTGCCGGATACCGCCAAGGACAACCCCACCCCGCTGGCTGACCTGCACAACGCGGTCACTGACATTTTGGCACCTTTAACATGCAAGGTGGCATACAGTTCAGGGGCGTCTCCCAGGTCGCTGGATCGCATACACCCTGCGCTTTGAGCTGCTCGCAGCTCGCGTTGCGCAAACAGGCAGCGCGGCTTTCATCGATATCCGGCACCATCGTACCGCCACAGCCCGAGCGCACACACGACAAGCTCACCGAGCCAAGCTCGGGACAGCAGGTCAGCATCCGATCGACCGCCAGTTCGCACTGAAGTTCGTCGCCCGAGATTCCACCATCGGCCATCAGCAATAGGAACGCGACCCCAGCGAGGGTGATTCGTCGGAGCGTCCCTTTCACTCGGCTACGCAGTCTGGTCGATAAGGCCATCACCGAACGCAGCATGCCACGTCGCCATAGCCCAAGAGAAGTGATTGCGCGGTCTGACGCGGCGTTCGGCGAGAGTTCTCCCTCGGCGTCAGGGCTTGCTTCCGGCGGAAAGCCGCGATACCGTGGAATCAAATGGCATTTGATCTCGGCGGTGCCCTTGTCATGGCGAGGGAATGGGCGAAGACGCGCCGGCCCAAGGCGCTGCTTCTGCCACATGACAATCCCGACCCGGACTCGCTCGCCGCTGCGGCGGGGCTATCGCTGCTCCTCGGTCGACAAGGCATCGAGTGCACGATTGGAATGGCCGGGATCATCGGCCGTGCCGAAAACCGAGCGATGGTGCGGGTGTTGTCTTTTGACCTGCGTCCGCTCGAAAATCTCGATCTGGAGTCGTTCGGCATCGTTGCGCTGCTCGATACCCAGCCCGGAACCGGCAACAACTCTCTGCCCGCAAACCGACTTCCCGACATCGTGATTGACCACCATCCACCGCGACCTCTGTCTGCGGAGGTTCCGTGGTGCGACATCCGTCCCGAGTTCGGCGCGTCCTGTACGATCGTCTGGCGCTATCTCAAACAAGCCGGGATCGAGCTCACCGCAGACCTCGCGACCGCGTTTCTGTATGGCGTCAAGACCGAGACACGGGATCTGGGCCGTGAGTGTGGGCCGCACGAGCGCCAAGCGTATCTGGAGCTCTCTGCGCAAGCGGATCACACCAAGCTGTATTCGATCACCAATCCCAAGCTAAGCCGCGAACACTTTGTGGCCATGGACCGCGCTTGTCGTCGCGCCATCTGCTGGGGAGAGCTGCTCGCGGTGAACTTGGGAACCGTTCCCTATCCCGACCTCGTGGCTGAGATTGCCGAGCTGATGCTCGCCTACGAAAAGGCACGCTACTGTCTGTGTTTGGGAGAGTACGAAGGCCAGGTATTCCTGTCGATTCGTAGCGAAGATGAAGACTCCCACGCCGGTGAATTGATCCGTCGCGTCGTCGGCAGCAAAGGCGCAGCGGGAGGTCACGGCATGAGCGCTGGCGGACGACTCCACCAGACCGTGCGCAGCGACACCGAGCTCAAGACGCTCTATGATGAGCTGGTCGCCCGCTTGGTTGTCGAGCTATCGATCAATCAGCCCCCTGCCCCGCTCCTATAGCTTCAGCGTCCCTTGCGCAGCCGCGCATTCCTTTGTGCTCATCATCGGCATTCTGTGGCGGACTCTGGTCCTCATTATGAGGCATTTCAAATCATTCATATGATGTACCGGGGCGAGTTTCAAAATATTTCAGAATTGGGTCTTGAAGACGCGCCAGGAATCCACAAATTAAGGCTGGCTTCGTTAAGCCGACGACGTAGTCCATCGAAGAGAGAAAAACGCCATGAGCAAGCCTGTTCCCAAAGTCCAAAAGTACATGACCACCAGCCCACACACGATTCGTCCAGACCTGACGCTGGCCGATGCGGCAAAGACGATGCGAGAGTTCAACATCCGTCACTTGCCGGTGCTCAGTGGCGGGTCACTTGTTGGGCTTCTGTCGATGCGTGATATCCACCTCATCGAGACGCTCAAGGATGTCAATCCGAGCGAGGTGATTGTGGAGGACGCGATGAGCCAAGAGGTCTATGTGATCTCTCCTGACTCCTCGCTCGATGAAGTGGTCGACGAGATGGCTGCGAAAAAGTACGGCTCGGCGATTGTGCAGCAGAACGGGAAGGTGGTGGGCATCTTTACGGTCATTGATGCCCTGCAAGCGCTCAGCGACTTGCTGAACACCCGCCTCAAGTAGCTACATCTTCCAGCGCAGGATCGTTCCGGAGTCTCCGGCTGCCCATACATCGGTCAGGTTGTTGCCCCAGATCGTCCGAATCGCGGCGGTCGTTCCGGTCTTCTGTAGCGCGAAGTTCGTTCCGTCGTACTTCAACATCGTTCCACCCGATCCGCCAATCCACATGGATGCCGAGGTATTGTTGGCCCACATCGAATAGATAGTGGCCGTCGATCCGGTGTTCAGCGTCGCCCACGGAGCACCTGTGTAGTAGATGAGCTGCCCGTTGGTGCCGCCCAAATACACCCGTCCGTTGTAGGGATGATAGTACGCGCTGTAGTAGTTCTCTGGGTTCGGGATCGGAGTGAGTTGGTTCCAGTTCAAACCGTCCGTGGTCCGATAGATCACACCGGAGAAGCTGGTCGCGTAGACGGTGGAACCACCAGTTCCTGCCATCGCCAAGAAGGTGGAGTTATAGACCGGATTCTTGGTGGCAGCGGTCCATGCAAAGGTTCCATCTGCTCGGGCGAGGTAGCCGTTCGAACCAGCGACGTAGTAGTAGCGAGGCGTGGTGTTGCTGATGTACACGCCATAGAGCGTATTGGTCGTTCCTGAAGGAACCGTCTTCCACGACGTACCATCGTAGCGGAGGATGACGCCGCCGCCTCCAACGACCATGATGTCGTTTGGTAGTCCGTAAGCAGCCAACATCGACTGGCTGGTGGTAGAGAATCCAGTCGCTGGAACGATGTTGTTGGCATCGGTGTTTAAATTGGTATCAACTGGGCCAAATATCTGTAGCGCCGAATTCTGGTTGTTCGCCACTCCATAAGATGCCGTCAAGCTGTTGAGGGTCAGCGGCGCTCGTGCATACGGAGAGCGAGTCCAAGTTTGGCCATCGTAGTGCAAGATCAGGCCATTGAATCCGACCGCCCAGAGATCGTTGTTCGCGGCACCCCAGATCGCCCGAATGCTCGTAGTGACACCCGTCACGTCAACCTGGGTCCAACACTTCGGGCTGCACGCGCCTCCAGCGTAGCGATACAAGCGACCGGCAGTGTTACTCGCAAGCCAGACCTCTGGCCCAGCGCCACCGCCAAGGTTGCCAATGCTCGTGATCGTGACTCCGTTATCGAGCGTGGAGGCCGTCCACGCGGTTCCGTCATAGTGAAACAGCTCGGTGGAAGTAGCAGCCCAGATGTCCTTGTTACTGGTGCCCCAGACATACTGGACGGACTTGTTCTGGACTGGAGCGCTCGCATCCTTGTTCCATTTGGTGCCATCCCAGCGCCAAATTCCGGTGTTACCGCCAGCCCAGACCTCCGT
Source organism: uncultured Myxococcales bacterium (assembly GCA_937859535.1). Classification (GTDB taxonomy): domain Bacteria; phylum Myxococcota_A; class Polyangia; order Palsa-1104; family JAEUJZ01; genus JAEUKA01. The sequence continues at coordinate 2,886 of CALLYL010000900.1, read as the reverse complement.
CTCTGATGCAGCCCAGGCTCGGTTGAGGTAGTCCGTCGCCCCAAGTCCGGTGATCATGGGAGTCCAGGTCATGCCGCTCAAACGCGCCGCGAAGGGACCACTGGAGCTGAAGTTGTAGCCCATCACGATGGCGTCGCCGCCCGTAAGCGCCACGAGCCCGCGTGCGTCAATGTTGGGAGCGCCAGGCCAGGCCGGAAGTGCGTTCCACTTGGACCCATCCCAGCGCGCCAGTCCCGGAGTTCCACCACTGTTCGACAGTGCGTAGACGTTGCTGGCACTCGACCCCCGAATCAGCGAGATCGAGTTGGTCATAAACGGCGCAGTGCTCGATTGAGTCCAGGCCCCTCCGGTCGAGTTCAGCAGCGTGCCGCTACCACCGCCGGCCCATAGATCCTTGGCACCAGATCCCCATATGTCGAGCAGACTCTGCGTGTTGCTCAATGAATGGTACTGGCACCAGCCGTCAGGAGAACATGCCCGCTGCACAAACTCCACCGCCGCCGTCGCGCCGCCTTTCTGGAGCTTGGTCGTGCAAGTGGGTGTGTAATAGGTCGCAGAAGGAGTGCAGCCAGCGGCCCAGATCGGATAGGTGCTGGTGCTCGCCGGACCGCTTAGGACCACATCGGTGCCGAACGGAAAGTCGTAGGAACAGACGGTCTGCCCCGCTCCACAGTTGATGCCAGCAGGACTTGACGTAACCGTTCCAGTTCCCGTCACGGTGACTGTCAAACCACACTTGGGAGAAGCCTGTGGAAGGAGAGTCAGTTCCAGCTCGTAGTACGTCTTCTGGCCGGTGATTTGCTCAGTGACCTGACCGTTGGCCAGATAGCACTGATTTCCATCCATCGCGTAGCCATCGATCTTGAGTTGACCGTAGGAAGACGCCTGGTTGGGAAGTTGCATCGCGAACTTGCTGGTGTTGTTCGTGATGTTCAGTCCGTTTGGGTCCGCCTTCCCATTGAGCGCCGACTGGATCTGCAGCGACTGCGTGCCGGTCTGGACTCCCTTCACGCTCACCATAATCAGAATCTGACCATCGGGAACAGTCTCAACCACGGGTCCGCAGGAACCCGCAAGCCACGCACTTGCGAGCAGCAGCGACCGAGCGCCAATCTGATGAAACCAATTGTTCATGAACTCCTCCGTAAGCGGCTCATTCGTTAGAAGGAAGGCATATAGATCGTGATACCCGTCGGAACTGGGGGGTTCGTCTGAACCTGCTGGACCGTCTCGCGATTGGCGAGCACACCACCCACCACCCCGCCCGCTACGCCACCAGCCACTACCACTCCAATGATCGTCCAAAACCACCACTTCTTGTAGACCGGTGTCTTTTCGGGCTCAGCGGAAGCGGGGGATGGTTGGGGGTGGGCAGTAGTGAGCTGCGAGTCCGGTTTGGGCTCTGGCTTGGGCTCTGGTTTGGCCTCTGGTTCGTCGACAATTCCGGCTTTGACCTGCTCAATGTAGCCGTTCGCTGCCGCTACCAGTTCCGGCTTCGGATTGGGATCGGCCTTGAGGTATCTCTGATAGTAATCGAGGGCCTCTTTGTTACGGCCAAGGCGCTGCAAACAACGACCAATGTTGATGAGCAACCACGGAGCCTGGCGACGCTCATATGCAGACTTGTACTCTTTGTGCGCCTCTTCGTAGTGTTTGTCCTTGAAGGCCTTGCGCGCTTCGTCATAGTGACCCCGGCACAGATTGTCTGTCAGGCAGGGATCAGAGGCCGCAACGCTGTCTTCTCCGCCGCTCTGTTCCGCAGCAGCAGCAGGTGACAACGCCGCACAAAAGGCCACAGCAGCAACACTCAGCCGCCACAACGGGAGAGGATTAGTCCGCAATTTCTGGTCCGTCATCTTTCTTGTGATCCTGGTTCTTACCGTCAGCTTTGCTCTTTTTGCTACGCTTGGGCTTCAGTGCCTGCTTGTATGCAGAGTCTGCTCCCGGCTTCAGCGTGATCTTGCGATCCGCATAGCCGCTCAGGTGCAACACGACCTCGACGGGACCGCTGCCTTCCGGCTGTTCCCCGGTCCAAGGTGTCTGTCCCAGAAGCTGGCCATCGTCGGTCCGGATGATGTCGGCACCTTGTGGCTCGCTATCCACACTCCACTTCGGCTTCTGCTTCGGAGGTGGCGGCGGCGTGTTCACCGTCGTCACTACTTCCTTGGGAGGAGGCGGAACCACCACCTGCGGCTGTGGCTTCTGAGGATTGCGGAGCGCCAACATCGACACCGCACCGACAATCAGCAGAGCACTCCCCACGCCAAGTCCAATAAACAGCGGAGCCCGCGACTTCTTGACCGGAACCACTGCCGCTTGACCCGAGGCTCCACCAAGCGTCGAGATTCCCCGCACGCTGTCCGGCATTGAGTCCGCGGTCATGATCTGCGATCGGATCGCCTGCATCGAGTTCGTGACCATCGGCATGCCGACACGGCTCGCGATCTGCTCGATCTCGTACTGGACCTGGGCCGCCGTGGGACGATCCTCCGAGGCCTTCGAAAGCATCTTCTCAATCAGCGCCACCAGCTCGGGCGGTGCATCCGGTGCCAGCGGCTTGAGATCCGGCACTTTCTCGTAGATGTGCATGGCCATCAGCGCGCCCACACCCTCGGCGTTGAACGGCAAGCGCCCCGATAGCAGCCGAAACATAATCACACCGAGCGAGTACAGATCGGCCTTTTGGTCGATGTTGACGCCGCCCTTGCACTGCTCTGGTGACATGTACTCCGGTGAACCCAGCACCGCATCGGTCTGGGTGTTGGACTTGTTGACCCCTTGTGACGCGCCCCCAAGCTTGGCGATCCCAAAGTCGAGCAGCTTCACCCGCTCCCGAGTCCCGGACTCCGGATCCGACTCCGTCACCAACATGACGTTGTCTGGTTT
>CALLYL010000899.1 GCA_937859535.1 uncultured Myxococcales bacterium | reverse complement strand
CATTGGGAATGCGGTGATCGCGAACCAGGAGGCGCAACGGATTTTGATACGGATGACCATTGTGACCGTCGGTGGTCAGGTTGATTTCGTTGCCGTCATCCAGTGAAATGGTCGCCGAGCCCTCGATGTGAATATGCAGCGCTTGCGCAAGACTCTCGACGTAGACAAGCTCCAGTTGGTGTCCAGTCAGCGCGCCTGATAGCACCGCTCCCGTGGTTTGCTGCGCCAGAGATTCGTCTGTGGGCCGACGGTACAGCGGAATCTGATAAGGCCCGTGCGGAGTTCGTGAGCCGCGCAGGACTGGATGATAGTAGGCGGTGACATGTGCGGCCCGATGGGCCAGCGGCAGTAGCTTGATCCGTTTGTTCAAGACCCGACAAAGTGCCGCCTTGCCAAGCTTCGCCGCCGTCTGAATCGGGAGGAGCATTCGTTCCACATAATCGTGGTTGCTCAGCTTGAGCCGTCCGTGCGTGACCCGTGGCTCGGCGGGCTGGGCGCGTAGAGAGGCAAGCTCTGCCTCAATGGCTTTGATCAGCGAATCGGTGTCGTGATCATCGCAGCCAGTGATGGTGGCCGCATCGTCAGCCGATCGTCCCTCGGCAACCATCGGCCAGTGCCAGCACAGACATAGCAGAAGCACATGAAGGCGCAGCCGCATCGTCTCCCCCGAGCGAGCGGTGATTAGTTAGCGCCTTGGCGAATCCAGCGCTGTATCGCTAGCATTGCGTCGATCCCGAGCGGCGGATTGTCTTCTGCGGGCATCGGGTCACCCATGATGCGAGTGAACGAACCCGTCGCCAGAATCTTGCGCAGTAAATAGCTTCGTTCCGGTTGTCCAGGCTGGACCAGTCGCAGTGACTCGGGCGAACCATAGGCACCCGCACTCACCAAGTAACTCCGCAGCGCAGGGCTGGCTACTGATAGATCGAGGTTGCGCGCCGCCACTTCTCCGGCAGCCGCAGCCGCATGACAGCCACTTGCCGCGCAGTACGTCTTGAGCTGACCTTTGGCTCCGACAATATCTGCCAGCGTGAGCGCCACTTCCGGTGCTGGATTTGGCAGCACATCACGACCAGTTCGGAAGGTAATGCGGGACGTTCGATCGAGCGCGACCCCGGCGAGCGACTTGATGCTTGTCCCAATGTCGATTTGATATTCGGATTCGGGGGCCAGGCTGGCTTTGGGTCGTAGGATCAGCTTGCGCTCGACTTGGTTGTGCTCGATGAGGTTCTCAATCGGGCTGCCGCGTCCGCCCAGTCGAATCGCTACCAGCGATCCCGTGTCGGGATCGATGATGTCGGAAAACGACAGAGTAATCACCGGATTGACCGGTTGGAGCGACTCTATCGGACTGCTCAGCGTGATGCCGAGGAAGGAGAGCGAAGGAGCACTTGTGGAAGGGAACGGTTCGTTCGTTGTGGGGAAGCTACAGCCCGCCAACGAACCGATGGTGACGGACAGAACGACAGAAAGGATACGAGGGAGGCGAGGTGTTGGAAGCGGCTGACTGTGAGAGCCCATTAGCTCTCAGTGTACATGCGGATCTGCTCGCGGATCACTTCCTCGTTGATACCGGTGCGGAGGTGCTCTTTGAGGCAGTCGGCGAGGGTGATCATCATCTCGGCCGTGGAGCGGTTTTCAATAATCTTGGCCCGCAGGCTCTCCGCGTCGCGGCTTTTGTCGTCCCTGAGGAAATCGCGGACCATGTCCACCGATAGATCGCCCTGAAAGTCGAGCATGAGGTTGTCGATCAAATAGTTGATGAGGGCGTTCACATCATCCTCCACAGGGGCGGTATGGTTTGAGAGGCAAAGACAGCACGGATTTATAATTGATATCACGCTCTTAGCCACTTGTGAACAGTCTCGCTTCCTCGTACGCTCCGCCCTCTTTCGGGCTTTAGACGCGGCTCGTGACGCTCTGACCGGAGATCGGGATCTCATCGTGACCACCCTTCCGCTGACGGTGCTTGTTGGATTCCTGCTTGGGATCGTGCTGGCGCGCTGGGTGCCATCCTCGTCCGTCAAAGCGTCGCAGCGACTGATGACACGGCTGCGATCGGCCCTGTGGCCGGTTCTAACCTTATCGCTCGGGTTGTGGCTGCCAGCGGCGCTGTGTATCTATCAAGAGGCTGCCGACTGGTCGTTGATGTATTTGCTGTTGCCGGAGCGAGCGACACCGACGGCGCTGGCCGCTTTGTTTACGTTGCTGACAGCGAGTGTTCCGGGGGGGCTAGTGCTTGGAGTGTGGGTCGAGCAGGTGCTACTCGATCGCTTTGGCGATCGGCTTCACACGCGCTTTGGCGAGCATCGTGGCGAGACAATCGGCCGACTCGTGGGCTGGGGCCTTGCGTTGATTTCGCTTACCGGTGTCCTGCTCGGCTTCGGGCTTTGTGCCGATCGGATCTTGTGGGTGGGCGCGTTTTCCGATTTTCACGATGGTCGCTGGCTGTTGGCATCGCTCGGACGCGGTTCACCACGTCTGCTCAGCGTGATCGTTTTTACCAACTCGGTGTTGGCTGCTGGGTCGGTCCTCACGGCGCGTGCGATCGCTGGTCGTCATAGAGCGCATAGCCCAAGCGGCGGTGCTCCCGTGACTCCGAGTTAAGTCCGCATCCTGGGCCAATGGTGTCTGTACATGGTGCGGTCCTGATTTTGCCAATTCTCGATGGACAGGGCAGCAAAGCGCTTTCAATCGCAAGTCACCCGAAAACCCGGTCCCACGGCAAAATTCGTAAGTATTGACGGGTGCCTCGGCCCCCTGTTACCGTGACGCCTATGACAGGAGTATCGCGTCTGCTCGCGCTAAGTGCTCTGCCCTGGCTGGCTCTGTGCTCTGCCTGCGGTCCGGTCACTTATGTATCCCGGGTTACCTTTGGGGCCACTGGTGAAATTGCTGAAGTCAAGGCCAGCAAGTCCGACCAGATGTCGCCTTACGAATATACCGCTGCGGTGGAGTATCACCGTCGTGCCAAGGAACTGGCTGGCTACGCCCGATTCCACGACGCCAACAACTTCGCCAAGAAGGCGCGTGAGCTGGCGGCGGCGGCCAAGACGGTTGCGCAGAAGCGGACCAAGAACCGCGCTCTGCCGATTTTCGATCCGAGCGATCCCAGCCTGTTTATTACTCGTGATGGGCTGGTGAAACGCAAATCCAGCCTCGAGTTCGATACCGAGAAGCCGCCGATGCTTGACTCAGAGAAGCCACCTCTCACTGGACCGGCCCCGAACACGCAGAAGGGAGGGACGAAGTAATGCGTCGCACGTCTCTCAAAGTGCTGCTGCTGGCCTCGGTGCTGCCGTTTATGACTGGCTGCCCTGGCACGACGCTCAAAAAAGAGCTGTCGGGCATCAAGCAGACCATCGATTCGGCTCGCAAAAACGGTGCGTACTTGTGCGCTCCGGTCGAGCTGGCCATGGCTGAGTCGCACCACGACATCACTGCCGCCGACCTGTACTACGGCGATTATTTTTCGGCCAAAGAGCACATCGCGATCACCAAAGACAACGCCGATAAGGCATTCGCGAAGTCGCCCGCCGATCGCTGCGCATACAAAGAGGAAAAGGCGCTCGTCGTTCCCAAGAGCGGTGACGCAGACGGTGACGGTATCAAGGACGAGCTCGACAAGTGTCCCGACGAGCCCGAAGACAAGGATGGCTTCGAGGACGAGGACGGCTGCCCCGAGCTCGATAACGACAAAGACGGTATTTACGACAGCCAAGACAAGTGCCCCAACGATCCGGAAGACAAGGATGGTTTCGAGGACACCGATGGCTGCCCGGATCCGGACAACGACAAGGACGGCGTGCTCGATAAGGACGACAAGTGTCCGATGCAGCCGGGTCCGAAGGAAAATCAGGGTTGTCCAGACAGCGATCGTGACAAGGACACTGTGGTCGATCGCCTCGACAAGTGCCCGGATGAGCCAGGCCCGCCGAACAATGCCGGCTGCCCGGAAAAGAAGTACATCACGATCACGCAAGAGAAGATCGAGCTGAA
>CALLYL010000898.1 GCA_937859535.1 uncultured Myxococcales bacterium | reverse complement strand
GGTTCAAATTCGCTGTAAAAAAACCCATCGCGCCCAAAATTGGCCGGACCAAAATTCCGGCCGGCTGGTGTCTGGGCGCATCGAAATTCGACCAACTTTTCCTACCGAAAAACGCCCGTCGGAAAAGTTGTTTCTCGGGGTGTGATCTCGCGCCTGCGGCCGAGCCAGCCGATCAAGCGTCTCGTCGGTGAAAGCGGGTCAAATTCCACTCCAGCGACGGACGCGCTGATCGCAAAAACTGCGACCTTGCCCCTTGGAATAGGATTCAAGAGGGCTACGTTATGAAGGGTATGTTCGATCGTCAGAAAAAGCAGGCGACCGCCGAGCGAGCGCGTTTTGAAGAAGAAGCGCTCATCCACATGGATGCCCTGTATTCGACGGCACTGCGGTTGACCCAAGACCCTCGCGACGCCGAGGATCTGGTGCAGGACGCGGTGCTGCAAGCCTACCGATCTTTTGATCAGTATCAGCCCGGCACCCGCTGCAAGGCCTGGCTCTATAAGATCCTGACCAACACCTTCATCAACAAGTACCGTCGTCGAGTGCTTGAGCATGACGTGACGAGCGGGATGGTGCAGAGCGGCGATACCGGGGTGCTGTCGGAAAGTCAGTTCCAATCGGCGCACAACGTCGAGGACACGCTGAGTTTTCGGCTGATGTCCGATACCATTGCCCGAGCCTTGGCCGACCTGCCTGAAGAGTTTCGACTGTCGGTGCTACTCAGCGACGTCGAGGAATTCTCCTATCGAGAGATCGCTGACATCATGGATTGCCCCGTCGGCACCGTCATGAGTCGGTTGCACCGCGCTCGTCGCTTGTTGCAAAGTGCGCTGCGCGATCATGCGATCCGCTCCGGTATTATCAAGGACCAATCGGCCACTAAGACCCAAGAACCAGGGCGAGTCATTCCGCTTACTCGACGAGCGAGCAGCAAGAACTAGCGCACAGCCATGCAGTGTAGCGATCTCGAACGTGACCTTGAAAGCTTGGTAGACGGAGAGCTTCTGGCTTCCGACCGCCTCCAGCATGAACGCCATTTGGGCGAGTGTCAGGGCTGTCATCGCCTGGTGCAGGCTCGTCGTGAGCTACGCAAGTCCCTACGCGAGGCGGTGAACGCGCCAGCGCCGAACGCATTGCGCGCCAAGGTTGCCCAGCGTCTCGACGCGGAAGACCAATCGAAGGTCGAGCCCCCGGAATCGTGGCTGTCGCGATTGTGGCAGCAGCCAGCGGTGATGCTGCTCGCCGGGGCCGTGGCCGGGTTGCTGCTGATGCCAGCGCTTCGCTCGTCGCAGACGGAGCGCCCGGTCCGGCCGATCGTGGTCGATGCCATGATCTCGCGCCATCAACTGCCACTGCCGCTCGACGTCACCGGAGAGCCCGAGAAGGTTCGCTCGTGGTTTGCGGGCAAGGTACCGTTCATGGTCCCCGCGCCACAGCTTGAGCCCGTCGCTGTATTACAAGGTGGTCGACTGGCTGATCTGGGCGATCGCGAGGCAGTGTTGCTGCGCTATCAGCAGAGCGGGCAACCGATCTCGGTGTTCGTGTTCGATCCACAGGGTCTGGATCTCAAGGCCCGTCGCACGATGATTGGCAATCGCGAGATCCTGCTTCCCGACGGCCGAGGCTATCAAGTTGCGGTATTTCGCGATCGCGGCCTCGGCTACGCCGTCACCTCCACACTCAACGAGCCCGAGTTCCTCAAAGTCATCAGCGCCATGGTCAGCGGCCACTAGGGTCCGAGCGAGCGGTCCGCCTGGCAGTGTCTATCGCGTGTTTCGTCGGATCACGGCGTGGTTCGTCGGATTATCATCTGCGTGGTGTCCAGTTTGCTTCCACGTGCCATTTCCCGGCGACTCGGGCGGTTCGCCCTGCTGGCTGCGCTCGTCGCACCAGGCCTCGGCCTGGCTGCCAAATCGCCCCCGCTCGACAAGCGGGTCGCGACCATCCAAAAAGCGATCGCTTCCTATCAGAGCGGCGACTACGAACGAACCCGTAGCCTGCTGACTCCACTCGCCGACAACGACCAGCTCAAGGATTATCGCAGCCGGGATTATTTGCTGTTTGCTCTCGGGGATAGTGAAGCGCTCCTGGCGATCGAGTCCGCCACACCGTCGCTGTGCAATCAGGCGAGCAGACATCTCAAGGCGGTCGAAGCGGTTGCCGATACGCCGCTGACCGTGCAAGCGCGGGCGCGGAATGCCGACTGTCTGCGCATCTTGGGCAAGGTGACTGAGGCGGAAGCGGCCTATCGCAACGTGCTCAGCAGCGCAAAGAGCACGATCGATCTGGGCATGGTGCGCTTCCGGCAAGCCGGGCTGTTGGCGACCGGCGATGAGAAGCAGAGTCAGGAAGCGCGGCAACTGCTACGCAAATTGTACATCGATCATCCGCTGCACCCGATGGCAGAGCCCGCGCTCATCAAGCTGCGCGAGCTCGACCGAGAGGCAAAGCTGGACGCTCAAGAGCACCTCGACCGGGCCAAAAACCTACTCTCGGGTCGGCGATGGCCTGAGGCTGTGGCTGAGTTGCAGGGACTGCCTCCTGATCTTGCACCGACGCTGCGAGACGAAGTGGATTACTGGCTCGGGACGACATTTTATCGGATGCGTCGCAACTATGGCGGCGCAGCGCAGCTCCTGCTGACGGTGGCGAAGCGGCTGAAAGGGGATCGCCAGGCCGACGCGATGTTCCACGGCGCACGAGCGTTGTCACGGGCCGATCGGGACGATGAAGCGATCGTGGGATACCGCGAGATGCTGTCGGTCCATCCCCACTCGAAATATTCTGCCGAGGCGAGCTTTCTCATCGGTTGGCTCGAATACAACCGCAGCAATCACCAGCAAGCAATCACCAGCCTCGAAGACATGCTCCGTCGCTACAGCAGCAGCTCGTTCGCTGAAGAAGCCCGCTGGTACATTGGCTGGTCGCGCTACTTGTTGGGTGATTTCGCGGGCGCACTACCATCGCTGGAAAGCATTGGCAAAAAGACTGGCCTGCTCGGCAGCAAGGGTCTGTACTGGTCGGGCGTCGCGGAGCTTAAGCTCGGCAAGTCGAGCGAAGGCTTGGCAGTGCTCCGTAAGCTGGCCGAGCGAGAGCCGCTGTCCTATTACGGCATGCTCAGTCGGGTCCGGCTGCGTGAGGCAGGACAGAAGATCCCTCTGTTCATCGATCCAGCAAGACAGAGTCCGGAGGGCCTGCCCGAATGGCAACAACCTGCCGATAAGCAAGTGCTCGCCGATGACAAGCTGCGAAGATCCGAAGAGCTACTGCTGTTTGGAATGAAAGCGGAAGCGGGTCAGGAGCTGCAGCGGGTCGAGTCTTCGCTGATTCAGAAATATGGAACAGGAAGGGCGCTCCCGGTGCTATTCGGAATGTATCATCGCGCCGACAGTTTCCGTCGCCCGCACCTGCTTGCAGAGGTGCATGGGAGTGCGGCTCTGCGCAAAGATCCGCATGCCGTTCCCGAGGCGCGCCATTTCTGGGATGCGATGTATCCGCTGGCCTATCGACAGCTCATCGAAAAATACGGACCGAGCGGAGAAAATCCGCCGCGCTACCTGTACTCGATCATGCAAAAGGAGTCGGCCTACAACCCCTACGATGTTTCCTATGCGGATGCAATTGGGCTGTTGCAGATGATTCCTCCGACGAGCCGCCGGGTTGCTCCCCACATCTTGCGTCCGTATACCGATGATGTGCTGTATGACCCCGATGGCAACATTCAGTTTGGGGCTTGGTACATCGGACGATTGCTGAAAAAGTTTAAGGGACAGATCGCTCTTGGCGGTGGTTCCTTCAACGCCGGTCCCAAAGCGATGACTCGTTGGCTCGGACGTCATGGCGATCGTCCTCTTGATGAGTTCGTGGAGCTCTGTCCGTATACCCAGACTCGCGAGTACATGAAAAAGCTACTCGGGATCTACGCGCACTACGTGTATCTGTGGGACAAGGAAGAGTATCTGCCGAGCCTGAAGGTGGATAAGGAATTCCTGTCCACCGACGGTATCGACTACTGATTCCTGCTCTTACTCCGACCAACAAAGGAGACGTTTCGCGATGATTGAAACCGTGATGCTTTCGACTCCCAACGGACCTTCTATGGCCTCACTGGCTCTCCCCAAGGGAGACGGTCCACACCCTGCGATCATCATCTGCCATGAGTGGTGGGGACTCAACGACGACATGCGGCGGCTCGCCGAGCGCTTTGCCGGTGAAGGATTCATTGCGCTGGCTCTCGATCTGTACGAGGGCAAGTCGACTGCTGATCCTGGTGAAGCCATGCAGCTTGTGATGCAGATGAAGACCGATCAAGCGCTGATCACGATGGAAAAAGCCGTGGCCTTCTTGCAGGGTGATGCGCGCTGCAATGGCGCGATCTCGATCACCGGGTTCTGCCTCGGTGGTGCCATGGCGATTGCTGCTGTCTGTAACATTCCCGGAATCCGCTCTGCGGTTCCATTTTACGGACTCCCGATGCCAAAATACTTGAAGTTCGCTGGTCTCCGGGCACCGATTCTTGGACACTTCGCCCAGGTCGACGCACACGTCCCGGCAGAGAAAGTCCAAACCGTCGTGGAACAAGCTCGGGCAGCGGGTGTTTCCTTCGAGTGTCACTTCTATACCGGAGGCCACGGCTTCATGCGCAAGCCCGATCCGCAGAGTTACCACGAGGAGTCCGCACGGCTGGCGTGGGACCGCACGATCGCGTTCCTGAAGAACCACGCCGCCGCATAACTCCGGCCTTCTGCCATCATCGTCCGATTTCACTTCCTAATCGGACTGCGTGCCGGTCTTTATGCCAATCACTGTGAGTACCTGCTCTAGGTCGCGGACATGCTCGGCCCGAAGCTGCACCGCATCGTTCTTTTTTTCGATCACACCATCTATCACCAGATTCCGTGTTCCGTAAATCACCGGCCTCTGCTCGGCCAACAATTGCGGGCTGACAATCACGTTGAGCAGCCCACTTTCATCTTCCAGCGTCAGGAACATAAATCCTTTGGCGGTCGGAGGACGCTGCCGAATGATGCAGATTCCGGCCACGCGTGCCTGACTCTTGTGGGTTCGTTGCGACAGCTCACCGAGCCGCGCTACGCCATAGGATAAAAGCTCGCTGCGAACCAGTGCAAGGGGATGAGGACCGACGGTGACCCCGCTGCCGTGAAGATCGGCTTGCAGCTCTTCCATCTGTGACATTTCCCGCAGCGGTGAAGGGTCTTGCTGTTCCGATTCCGTGATCGAAAGCGAGCTACTCCGCTCCCACTTGCTAACTTGCCACATCGCTTCACGCCGACTCGCTTTGTTCTGCAGAGAAGACAGGGCCCCTAGCTCCGCAAGCTGCGCGATCTCCTCTTGAGACAACGCTCGACAGCGGTTCATCAGATCCGCGATATCGCCAAACGGCCGCTCGCCCCGCGCCCGAAGGAGGGATTCTGCCGACGAACGACGCAGCCCACCCACGTAACGCAGACCGAGCCGCAGCACCTTGGACACCGGCGGTGTGCGGACTCCCAATGGAGCCGCATGCCACGGACTGCGATCAAACGGAATCACGTTATCGACCGTGTCTGCCGTCCAATACCCCACTTCGCGATCCGCACTGTGCTCAATTGAGCATTGCCACTGCGAGGTGTTTACATCGATCGGACGAATGATCACCCCTTGGCGCTGGGCATCACGAATCACTGTGGACGGATGATAAAATCCCATCGGCCAAGCATTCAGGAGCGCCGTGTAGAATACCCCCGGATGATGGACCTTTAGGTACGCGCTGGCATAGGTCAGCCAGGCAAAGCTGATCGCGTGCGACTCTGGAAATCCGTACTGTGCGAAGGCGGTAATCGCTTGCTCGATCTGCTCTGCGGCCTCTTTGCCAATGCCGCGCTGCTCCATTCCGGTACGCAGTTTTTCGACGAGAGACCGCATCTTTTTGGTGCCGTGCTTGCTGTCCATGGCTCGCCGAAGTTGGTCGGCCAGTCCGCCACTAAAGCCAGCCGCGACCATCGCCATCCGCATCACTTGTTCTTGAAACAGAGGGATTCCCAATGTCCTTTGCAAGATTGGGGTAAGCGAAGGATGCGGATAGGAAACCGGCTCTTCTCCGGCGCAGCGCCTAAGGTACGGATGGACCATCTTACCGACGATCGGTCCAGGCCGAATCAGCCCAACCTGCACGACCAGATCGTAGAACTTACTTGGCCGAGTCCGAGGTAGACACGACATCTGAGCGCGGCTCTCCACCTGAAAAACTCCAACCGTATCAGCACGGGCAATCATAGCGTAGACGGCTGGATCATCCTTGGGCAAAGCTGCCATATCAAATGGCTGTCCGTCGTGAAATGGCACCATCTTGGTCGCAGCTTCCAGCACCGCCATCATTCCCAAGCCGAGCAGATCAATCTTCACGATTCCCAGATCGGCGCAGTCGTCTTTGTCCCACTGAATGATCGCTCGTCCTGGCATCGAGGCTGGCTGGATCGGAACGATCTCATCAAGCCGCCCCGCCGCGATGATCATGCCACCGGGATGTTGGCCAATGTGGCGCGGGATGTCCTGGATCTCTTCATACAGTTTGATGAGCTGCTTGACGTTGGGTTCGCTGGGATCAAGTCCCGCGCTGCGCACGTGCTCGACAAATGGAGTCGGAGCCGCATCGGCGATGCCAGAGCCGGTACTGCCAAACTCATCCCCAAAACGACTCAATTTTTTGGCGAGCTGAGAAATAGAGTCATCTGAAAAGCCTAATATTTTTCCTAGATCACGCACCGCACTACGCGCACGATAGGTTGTAAATGTCGCGGTGAGTCCGCATCCTGCCGCGCCGTACTTCCGATAGATGTACTGGATTACTTCTTCACGGCGGCTTCCGGACGGTAGATCAAGGTCGATGTCGGGCCACTCTCCTCGTTCTTCGGACAAGAAGCGCTCGAACAGCAGATCCATTT
>CALLYL010000897.1 GCA_937859535.1 uncultured Myxococcales bacterium | reverse complement strand
AAACTGTTCCGGCGACGCGTAGCGCGCCGTCCCGACGAGACCGAGTTGGGCTGTCGAAGCGGTTGTTTCGTCTTCGACAAACTTGGCGATACCGAAATCGACAATCCTGACTCGTTCACCGCCAGGCGCCCCGGATTCTGGCACCAGCAGAAGGTTGGCTGGCTTGAGATCCCGATGGACAATATTCCGCTGATGTACCGCTGCGAGCGCTGATGCGATCTCAGCTCCTACACGGGCAACATCCTCAGTAGCGAGTCGTTTTTTCTCACCATACAGTCTGTCGAGCCGCGCCTGCAACGACTCACCGTCCAGAAATTCCATGATCAGGAAGGCTTCGCCAGACGGAAGCTGTCCGCCGTTGAAAATCTTGACGATGCCTGAGTGTGGAACTGCGCTGGCGGCGCGCGCCTCAGATAGCAGTCTCTCAGACTGCTTGGACGAGCCAGAGCCAGACGAGGAAAGCACTTTGACGGCCGCCCGTTGCCCAATGGCGCTGTTGTGGGCTTCGTACACGATCCCCATTGCGCCCCGGCCAACTTCGCGGATCACTTTGTAGCCAAAGAGGATCTGTCCGATGCGGGGATCTTCTGTAGAGTCGGAGGCGTTCATGCGTGTGCGTGACGAGGCACGCGTCTCGTCGATGAGAAACAGACTTGCGTGAAGATATGGTAACATACATAGAGAGCGTCGGTAAACGCCATTTTCCGTGGTCACGAGATCTTGTGGGGTCACGCGATTTAGCAGTCACTTGTCATGAGCCACATTTCCTCCTAATCTGTACCGCACTACTACACATAGCATCTCCCCAACGTGTGGATTCAGGCCGCGTCGAAAGCGAAAGGAATAGATCGCAGAATAGTCGGGGAGTCCAAGTCCACTCGCCTCGTGCTCCGAGTCCAGCCCGTGGCCAATCCGCATGGGGTAGGCTGACGTGCATGGTGATGGACCTAAACCCCGTCCATTCCCAAACCCGCACGTTTCGCCTGGGGCCCTCCCCCTCACTTCGTGTCAGGGACCGTCGCGCTTCCCTGCGAGACTTTTTCCGTCCCGCAAGCGGTCCGAAGAAAGCTCTCCCCCCGCACTTCATGCCGGGGACTGTCGCCGGTCGCCCCAAGTCTCTGTACTCAATCTGTTGGTTTCGCAGTGGACTCAGGTTAGTTCGCCCCATTTACATGACTGGGAATTGTGATTTACCATGCCGACAATGCAGCGGCTTCGATGTCCCAAGTGTGGGTACCTTGCTGGGGGACCAGGTGAATACTGCCCTATGGATGGGAGCAGACTATTGGAGGACCAAGACCCTCTGATAGGACAGACTCTGGAAGGCTGGTATCAGATCCTTGATAAACTCGCCGAAGGAGGCATGGGGGCGATCTACAAGGCCCGCCTCCTTCACGTGCGGGATCAGATTGTCGCGATCAAAGTCATACGTCCCGACTATGCGAGCGACAAAGACTATCGACGACGGTTCTATCGAGAGGCCAGCACTTTGATTCGGTCCTCGCATCGTCACATCGTGGCTGGTTACGACCTTCATGAGACCAGGGATGGGCGGCTATTTTTGGTCATGGAGTATCTCCTAGGAGAGACCGTCTATAAGTCTGTCGTGAAAAGTACGAATCGCTGTCTACCGATCGGCACCGCTCTGCACGTAATAGCGCAGACTGTCGATGCCATCGAGCATGCGCACCGTCTGAACGTCGTTCACCGGGATATCAAGCCGTCAAACCTATTTCTTGTGGGAGAAGATGGAGATCCGTATTTTGTCAAGGTGCTCGATTTTGGATTAGCCCGTCCGCTTGACCAGCCTGCCATCACGATTCCCAAGGCGGGTTGGGGTGGCACTCTGGGGTACGTGGCACCGGAGGCATTTGCGGGAGGAGAATATGTAACACCCGCACTCGATGTGTACGCATTGGGCTGCACTTTCGTTGAGATGCTCACGGGAAGACCGATCTTTGAGGGCAGCGACCGCATTGCACTGATTCAGGCTCATCGGAAGTGCATACCCCCTCGGCTGCACGAACTTCGACCGGACCTAGAGTTTCCGCACGAAATGGAAGAACTGGTTCGCGGCATGCTGATGAAAGAGCGAGATGACCGACTAACGATCCCAGCGATCCGCGAGCAGGTTTCGAGCATTGCTGCGCGGCTTCCCTTACGAACTGATCAATCGCTACTCGTCGCCTCCACGATCTTTCTGGTCCGACCGAAAGAGCAAGCCAAGCCCGAGCCACATGATACCGAATCTAGACACGATGTAGGCCTCCAGGAGATTGCGGGCCTGATAAAAAAAAAAAAAAAAACAGAGTCCGAGCGCGAAACCGCACTTGCAGCGACGACTGAGTTACTCACGAAAATCCTGCAAGCGCGGCCGTTGCACCAATGGCCATCTGCACTGAACCTGCTAGCGACTCAGTCGCAACAATTACAACGTGAGGAAGTATCGCTTCGACAAGCGCTGTCCCAGATTCTCACCAAGCGTGAACGTGAGCGGCAGCGTATCGAAACTCGCCGAGCCGAACTTCACCTACTGATTCGGAAGCTCCGGGAGGACATCAGAGCCCGACCCCCAGCGAACCTTGGAGAGCGTCTTTCCGATGAACAGACGCTTGAGCATCTCGAAAAGCAATTCTTCGCGCTTCAAGCAGATCCTGTTCTCATCGAGCAGTTAGCAAAGGCGACGATAGACCACCAACTCATCAAGCATCGGTCCTCGGTTGCTGTCTATCGACTCGGTCAATCAGTCCTTTCCCACAGACTGGAGATTGGAACGCGGTTCCGCAATGCCGTGAACTCGCTTGAGCGATCACTGGATGTCCTGGGACGCAGCAACCACAATGTCGCGGCACTGATGGAAGACCTGCCTGCCTTCAGAGGTGTCGCGGCACAGTAGTGAGCTCAATTCAAAGTTCGCAGCCGCCTGCGGCAACGCCATGATTCAGCTCACTGTGGGCGTGAATGCCCACTTAGACTCATCGCCGAGTGACTGCCTTAGCCGGCGCTCCGCTTCTCTCTTTGTATTCGACACCAACCCATCCTGATACGTACTGCTGGCGCAAACCGTTAGCTCTTCGCCAGCGTACCCGCTCGCCGATCCCCATCGCGATTTGAGGGTGGAGCAGAGGTGTTGCCAGTCAAGCTCCTTTTTTGGTCTGGAGTTGAGGATTGTACGGGCGCCCGTCGCGGAGCATCGCGTTAAGGATGCACAGGAGCGTACGCACCAGAGCGAGGGCGTCTTGTTTCAGAGACGGGGGCCTGGCAGAATCACCGGGGCGTCGGCTGGGCCTTAAGGAGGGGTGGACTCTTTCGTCGCGTTGCGCGCTGCAAGCCAGTCCTGCGGCAGCAGCTCGGAAAGACGTGCGTGGGGCCAGCCGCGCGATAGCTTGAGGAGGATGTCCCGCAGGGTATTCCCAAGGGTCGCGGATTCCCACAAGCTGCGCCGAGGATAGAAGCGTCTGGTGAATCGCGAGCCAGCGCGCACCTTCGTCGGAGCCACCAAACAGCCAGTTCTTCCTTCCTAGACCGATGGGCCGAAGCGTCCGCTCGCAGTGATTGTTGTCGATGCGCACCGCGCCATCGTGTAGGAAGGTCTGCAGCGTCTTCCCTTGTCGCAGCGCATAGCCCACCGCTTGACCCAGAGGGGTCTTGGGCGGCGCCTGCGCTTGCAGCTGGGAGAGTTCCTTTTCCAGCTGCGCCATCACCTGCACCGACTGACTCTGCCGCAAAGACAGGCGCGCGGAGGAGTCGAGCTTCTGCTCGGTCGCCTGCGCCTCGATTTGGTACAGCTTCCGCATCAGCGACAGCGGAATGGCAGCGCGGGCATCTCCCGCTTCCAGCGCACGCACAAATTTCCGTCGGGCATGTGCCATACATCCAGCCCGCTTGGGAGCCCGTTCGCTCTTACTGTACAGAGGATTCAGACCCGCGAATCCGTCGGTCTGAAGGACTCCGGAGAAGTCTCGGAGGAGCTCCACGATCGGCTCTCCCTTCCAAGACGGAGTGTAGAAATACACCACTTCTTCGTCGCTACAAAACGACCATAGATGTCCGCGCTTGATTCCCTTTTCATGCGCTCTGTCCAGCACTCGCACTGGGGTGTCATCGATCGACAGATGCGAGCGGACAACGACTCTGTTTAGCAGCGCTTTGTACAGCGGTTCGAGGACCTTCGCCGCTCCTCCTACCCACTCCCCCAGCGTCCATGCGGACAGCACGATTCCGTAGCGCTGCGCAAAGAGTTTGCTCTGCCGATACAGCGGACAGTACTCGTTGTATTTGCGCACGATCACTTCCGCCACAAGACCTGCGCCGGGCATCGCTTGCTCTAGGACTCGGTCTGGACCTTTCCCAATCACCACTCCGATTTGGCACTGTGGACAGGCGTATTTCCGTCGGTCCGTACGCTCGACATAGAAGCCTCCTGGCTCGTACTCCAGGACCTCGGCGATCTCACTTCCAAAGTACTTCCTGGGCTGCGCGCAGCCGTGACACCATAGCTCGTGCGCTGGCGGTTCGCTCAGCACAGTACGACGCTCGATGGTCTGTGGAATCTGTCGCGGCGTCCGCACGCTCTCTTTGCGGGGCCGCCTCTGCGGCTTGGGATCTTGCAGTCCAGCTGAAAGTTCTGCGACGGATTCAGAAGGCGGTAGCGCCACGAGCGCCAATTGCAGCTGCCCCGCGCTGACGCGTTCCCGTTTGCTTCCATAGGCTGCCTGCAGAAGCTGCGCTACGCGCTGCTCACTGCGCTGCAGTCTGTCACTTTGCTGCTCGATGACATCCAGCAGCGATTCGATGAGCAGCTCGGCTTGCCCTTGCGCGATGCGTTCGCGGCAGTAGGTCCGCAGCGCCACCATGTCCATCGCTTCACGACGAGACAGCGGTGCACAAGGAAGCGAAGCCATGCCTATGCAAATGCCGCATCCACCGCGCCAGGGCAAGTCCTTTTTTTCGCAAAACGGAGGATTCCTACAGCGCGTAGGAATGCCCGGAGAAACACCCCCTTCACGATTCCTTTATGGACAGAGTGGATGCAGTGGTTCCCACCGCGGACGCCTGTGCGCACCCGCCAGCGTGATGCCATCCAGAATCAGTGCAAGCTCAGTCGCTTCGACGGTCACCGCACCATCCACAGTCCTCAGCCTGGGCAAAAGTGCAAACCGACCCCGCTCCAGTCTCTTTCTCCATAGCGCGTACCCGTTGCGATCCCAGTACAGAATCTGGACATGGTCCGCGCGCCGGTTAAAGAAGACAAACAGATGTCCACACAGCGGCGACTTCTGCAGCACGGACTGCACGTACAGACTCAGTCCGTTGAAGCTCTTGCGTGCATCGACAGGCTGGGTCGCTACATACAGCTTCACAGACGGCGGCAGCGTCAGCATGGCACCCCTGTGACCGCACGCAGCACCGTGCGCAGAAGCCGCTTGGGAGTCGTCTCTGCCATTTGAATCCGTACTCCGGAAGGGAGGCATAGCGTCATGCAAACGGAGGGCTCATCGACGCATCGGCCCTGCAACGCGGCTTGTCCTCCCGCACTCGAATCACGGACCTGAACTGGGACCAAAAGGGGCGTAGAGGAAGAGGACCGCTGCCGAACAGAGGCTGCTCCACAGGCCTCCATCGCCTGGGCCGCAGCCTCGACAGTGGGGAACTTGCTCCAGCGCAGCGCAGTCTCCGTAAGTTCCAGCGTCACCAAAGAATAGCTGTTCGTCTTTCCTATCTTGTGGCGCCACTGCACCACGCACAGCAGTGCAGCGCCGTGTCGTCGAAACGAGAACAGGTGCCACATCGCCTCGTGGCCTCGGGTCGCCCGCAAAAGGTAGTCGTGCATGAAGCGCTCTCCGGGACGCTGCAAGTTCAGTCCGAAGTCTTGCCCTCCGACTCCTCTCGCCGACTCTTTCTCGGATTTTGTCTCCGATACTGGCTCCGATTCCCCCTCGGACTCCTTCTCTGCTTCCGTCTCCGAGTCTGCTGGCCTCGGCGCAGTCCTGAGCTTGGCGCGTAGCTTGGACTTCCAATTGTACAGTCGGCCTACCGAGAATCCCTCCTGCGCCGCATACTGCGCTTGAGAGCATCCACTCTTTCTCTGCGCCTCAAGTACCTGCGCCGCCTGCTCCGCCGTCCACGACGTCAGCCTCAAGATGTGAGACAGCTCTTCCTGGTCGATTCCGTTTTCCTTTACCATCATCTGTCACCTCCACCCCAAAGGCTGCCCTCCTCCAAGTCACCCCTCAAGCTGCGGTCGCTCGGGTGGACACACAGGAGCTTCCTCATGCACGCCACCATCGCGACTGTGAAGGGCTTGCCGCGCTGCCGTAACGCTTGCAAATGCGAGCTCATCTGCTCATAAAACATCGTCGCTGCCAGCGTCGCCATGTGGAGTCCGGCACGTACCGCCGCTCGGCCTCTGGAGCTCGCTGACCCGGTTTCGACTATTCTACTATCGGAACCTGAAGCTTCTCGGGTTCCACGGGCTGCTCAGACGCCTTGATCGGACGGACAACGGGCTGCTTCCTGCTGCCTTTGGGAATCGTGCCAACCGTTGAAGGCACCCCGCTGCGCTCGGCTCCCATGGGGGCGGGCGAGACTGCCACAGCCCGCGGAATCACCGTGTTTCCTGCGCCACCATCGGATGAACTCGGGGGGGATAACTGGGCAGATGGCACCGCCGCCAGATCGTGTGGCAAGGTGAGAAGATCCGGACGGGCCGCCAGATCGGATCCTGGCGTGGTGGGGGCCGGAGCGATGTTCCTTCTTCCCGTCGTCCAAAAAAGAGCCAAGATTCCGAGTGAGCACATGCCGATCATCACCATCACAAGCCAACGAGAGGCCCAAGGGGTGGAGTCTGGCCGCGCCAGGTATGATTGGAGGATGCTGCGGATCTGCGGCAGGGTGGGCCGCTGGCTGGGCTGTTTGGCCAGCATGGCCTGCACCAGGGAATTGAGCGAGCGAGGAATCTGCGACAGCGGCACGGGCTCTCGGAGCATGTGTAGTGCCATGACAGCGTTTTCGCTGACGCCTCCAAACGGCGGTTTTCCCGAGAGCATCTCATAAAAGATCACACCCAGCGCATAGATGTCTGATGCCGACGTCAGGGCCACTCGTCCCTCGCATTGCTCCGGCGACATATAGGTGGGCGTTCCGAGGATCTTACCAACCGTGGTCAGTGGACCGGGCGAGTCCACGTCTTTGAGCGCCGAGCCGTCCTGAATCTTTGCGATGCCAAAGTCGAGGATCTTGGCCCGCTCACCACCGCTCACCGCCGAGTCCTGCACCAAAAAAATGTTCTCTGGCTTCAAGTCGCGATGGATCACTCCCTTTCCGTGAACCTCCTGCAGCGTGTCCACAAGCTGCAGCATGAGTGCGGCGGCGGCCGCCAGATCATAGCGAGTGTGCTTCTTCGCGAGCGTTTCCAGCCGAGCGCGCAAGGACTCGCCCAGCAGGAGTTCCATGATGATGTAGAGATTGCCATCTGGGAACTGGCCGTGATCGAGCGTTTTGGCGACGCCAGGATGCTCGATTCGATTGACAACCTTGGCTTCAGCGAAGAATCGTTCGACGAACTCAGGGTCCTGAGCATACTTGGAGAACAGGATCTTGATCGCGGAGCGCTGACCGATGCTCTCATGGACCATCTCATACACAGCGCCCATGCCACCACGTCCAAGCAAACGCTTGATGCGATAGTTCCCGACCTGGCGTCCGATCAGGTCAGCCTCTTCAAGAACCTTCCCTTGTTGCAACACTGCGCTCCCAATCTCTCTCGATGTCCGTAGGCATCTTACCCCTCTCGGCCTGTCTTTGGATAGTCCCAATTCTGACCCCCAATCCGTCCGTAGAGCTTTCGCCGAAGCGGACTCAAGATTTTGGAGGCGCGGCTGTAGCGACCAGAGGCGCCGAGAATGGCTGTGTCTTGCACAAGGCGGGCGATGGCGTGATGGAGTCTGGTGCTGAGGCGCCGAATCGTCCGTCGGGAGTGGTGGGGCACACGAGCGGCTTGCCGAAGGACCGCGACGTGCAGTCACTGGGGTCGGGCGTCAAGGAGTTCGGGCGGCAGCGCCATGCCCTTCATGGTCACCGGGACGTCGTGGGTCAGCAGCACTAGAAGGAACCAGGCAGCGTTGGCGCCGAAGTACCGACTGGGCCTCACGGCCCGCCGCCAGCTCGTATCCGTCTCGTCGTGGAGCGCTTCGATGTGGTCGGCCTGCTGGTGGTGCCACGGCACGAGCTTGGCGGCATCCATGTCCCACAGACTGCTGACGACGCCAACGTGTTTGACGGAGTTGCCGTCGGAAAAGAGCGCACGTTGCTTGGTCCGAATGCGCACGGCGACGTAGCGCAGCGGGCGGCTGAGTTGGACTCTTCGACGAGGCAGGTGAAAAAGGGAACCTCCTCGACATCGCGCCTCTCATCGACGTGCGAGCCAGGGGCGCGATGCGGTCGCCAGTCACGCTCTGGCACTGCGAGCACGGCCCGACGCAACTCGGGGCTCATCTTGGCGCTGATGCAATGCAAAAGCCGAGCGAACCACGAGGACGGTCCTCGCGGGTATATCTTGCTGGCTCACCTCCAAAGTCCCAGCCCAAACTGTCTGTTGACCAGCGTGCTTCGTCAGTGTCCCCGTCCAGTTTCACTCCTTTGCGAACTTACGGACGGATTGGGGCTGACCTGAAAGCCCTCGGGGTCGCTTGCTGTGGAACTCCCCCTGGCGGACTGCGTTTGCTAGAAGGGTCGCTGACAGTTCCGGGACCGCACGCCATCGACGTCGGACGGTCGCAAGACTGAGTGGCCGTCCCAGTGGACCGCCAGGACATCGGCCTTCGATTTGATCAGGTTGCGCACACAGCCGCATTCAGCGATAATTTCATCAAAGATGGCCTCGGTTCACAGCCAGATCAGATGGCTACTGCCTCGGCGTGTTTCCTGGCTCACTCCGATGCTGGCGATGATACTCATTTTGGCGCAGGGGCACCGTGCGTCTCACGCCCAAGAAGCGCAAGATAGTTCCGTCGAGAGGCTCCGCCAAGAAGTCGGAGACCGCCAGGTCAAGGATGGCAACCAAGCCGTCCACGATCTGCGTTTCGACCGAGCCGCAGACGCCTGGGCACTCGCGTATGCCGTGTCGCCCGATCCGGCCATGCTCCTGAATCTGGCAGAGGCTTGTCGAAACGGTAGCAAGCCGAGGGAGGCTTTTGCACTGTTTCAGCGGTTCCTTCAAGAGGATCCGGGGACGGCCCGGAAAGCCGAGATCGAGGCGCATAGTCGACTCCTGTTGTCAAGCCTTGGTGACCCAGCCAACGTCCGAGCGATTCGGTTGGCTCAGGATCATGTTCAGCTTGGGGTGGCAGCGTACGGCAGACAAGACTACACTGAGGCGACTCGCGAGTTTACGCTGGCGTATGCACTCAGCCCCACCCCGGATCTCTTGTACAATCTTGCAAATTCCCGACGGAAAGCTGAAGCCGTAGCAGAGGCGCTGCTGCTCTATGAAAGATATCTGAAGAGTACGAACGCGACAACGCAACGCAGCAGCGCGGAATCGTATCGTGAACAGATGGTCGCTGCTCTTCGGCGCCAGGCTCCGGTGCCACCCAGAGTCGTCGATCCACCAGTTGCTCCGGTTCCCCCTACGCCGCTCGTAGAGGCGTCGGTCCAGCCGCCCCCTGCACCGTCACCGCTGCCACCCGCGACGCCACCCAGGATCGAACGGGTGCGCTCGGTCCAGCGTACGCTGCCGTTTGTCGAACTCGTCCTTGGGCCGGTTCTGGGGAGCCGTTTCCTGCAAGCAAGCGGA
>CALLYL010000896.1 GCA_937859535.1 uncultured Myxococcales bacterium | reverse complement strand
CCAGCCCGGCACGCGGCGGCGGATCGGCCAGCGCGACCACCATCAACAACTGGGAAAATGAGCGGACCGTTCCCAGTGAAGCGACACGCGCCCTGGTGCGCCATGCGTTCGAGAGCGTCGGAATCGCTTTCGCCAACGGTGGGAATCCCGGTGTGCGCTTGATTCGCGACCCGTCGCAGCTTGACGAGCCACGCTAGCAACGCTTGTCCAGGGACTCCAAGACCCGCACAAACGTCAGGCACATAGCACACGTTGCTAGATTCGGCCCGCATCCGGCGAGCCCTCCTTGACTGATTCCCTTTCCGACTTTGTGAGCCGCCATGTCGAAGATGAATCCCCGCCCGGAAGCGCAACACCAGCGAGCGTGCAGATGACACAGCAGAGGACTCTGATGTCGATGCAGACGCCATCGAGTACACACTGCTGAACGATCATCACCAAAGTCTCGACGAGCTGTTTGGCGACAGTGACCCCTGTTACGCTCCCATTGGCAAGCTCTGTGGGCGCTTGCTGCGTCTGAAGCATCGTATTACGCGGCGACAGCGACGGCATGGGGAATCAGTGACCGAGGAACGGATTCATCGGGACGTCGGCTTCTACACGCAGGTGCATCACTACCTGATGGACATGAGAGCTACCATCGTTCGGGGGTTGCGGAGCTTGCCTTCTAATCCTGAACTCGACTAGCAGTTCCGCTTGGATGATGCGACGGAAACCAAGCTTCTCACCGAGTTCCGCCGTCAAGTCCAAATCCGCCACAGAAAGTTTCGCCAGCTTAGGGAGTACTAAACTGCCGCCAGGGGTATGTTGGGCCATGCTTCCGGTTTCGCAGGTCCAGTCTTTCGGCGACATTCGGCTCGACGGTCAGGGCAACTCGTTGGCCATCCACCAAGTGATTCACCTCGTAGCAAGCGAGGTTAAAACGCGGCCCTTCAAGGCAGAGTCGCCCTATGTCGGCCTGCGACGATTTGAGGCGCAGTACAGGCGGTTCTTCTTTGGCCGAGATCAGCTCGTGGCTGAGATCCTACTGCTCATTGCCCAGAGGCCGCTGGTGCTGGTTGCGGGGGCGTCGGGTTCGGGCAAGTCCTCGGTGGTTCGCGCGGGGCTTGTGCCCCAGTTCGTCGAACGAATGCCCGCGGGTCGATTTCGGGCGCTGGTTCTGACGCCGGACCAAGACCCCTTTGTTTCGTTGCGCGGCGCACTCCTGGCCTCAGGACTTCCGCAGCGGCAGCTAGAGGCGCTGCCCCAGAATCAACCCGAGATGCTGGTTGCCTTGGCCAGAGCGCTGCGTCCGCCCGATGAACAATGGCTGATCTGCATCGATCAGTTCGAGGAGATCTTCACACGCTGCGCTGACCCCGTGCGGCAAGCTGCTTTCATCACAGGACTCGTCGCACTGGCCGGACAGCCGCAGGCGGACGTGCGGGTGGTTTTGGGGATGCGCTCCGACTTCTTCGACCGATTCGGTCCCTATCCCGCGTTTGGAAAGTTGACGCAGCAGGGCTTGTGCCTGGTGCTGGACATGCAACCCAGCGAGCTACGCATGGCGATCGAGCAGCCCGCCGCTCTCCATGGCGTGGTTTTCGAAGATGGTCTCGTGGACCAGATCATCACAGCCGTTCAGGGGCGGCCCGGTGCCCTGCCGCTGTTGCAGTACACGCTGGACCGATTGTGGCGTCAGAGCCCCCCGCGTCCCGATGACCGCACGCTGAAAAAGGTGGCCTACGCAGCCCTGGGTGGAGTCGAGGGTGCGCTGCGCTTGCGCGCCGATACCTTGTATCTGTATGCGGATGCGACCAGCCAAGCGCCGAGGCCACGGGACATGCAGGAGGCGATGCGGCAAGTCTTCTTGCGCCTTGTGGACCTGACGAGTCAGGGAACAGACGCACGAGCGGTGTCGCGGCGTGCTCGACGAAGCGACTTTGGCAGCCCTGATGAGCAGCGGCTGATTGCCGAGCTTGTAGATGAAAAGCTACTGGTGAGTAGTGCGCCGCTCGGCAGCGAGCAAGTAGCAGGCTCTGCCACGGTCGAGATTGCCCACGAGGCTCTGCTGTCCGCCTGGCCGACCCTCAATGGCTGGGTCGAGCTAGGCCGTGAGGTCATCTA
>CALLYL010000895.1 GCA_937859535.1 uncultured Myxococcales bacterium | reverse complement strand
CAGGCTGGGTGATCTCAACCAACAAGCTGGCAGTGTGTTGGAATCACGCGGCTGGGTGTGACACCGGAGCGCTTGGGTCTAAACCCCAGGCGGTTGGGTGTGGAAGGCAGGCGGTTGGAAGCGACACCCTGTCTCTGCGCTCTTCATGGCCAGCCAATGCGGTGGTCCCGTCCCTTCTAACGTCGCGGACAGCCCCACTGGTTGCAGGTGCCGTAGTTGCTACAGCCCCACTGATTGCAGCTCCCGATAGAGGTCTGCCAACAGCCCCACTGATTGCAGCCGCCATAGTTGCTACAGCCCCACTGGTTACAGCTCCCGCTTGGCGAGTGCCAGCAACCCCACTGATTGCAGCCGCCGCCGTTTTTAAAGCAGCCCCACTGATTGCAGCCGCCCTCTCTGCTTCCGCCGTAGCCATCGGACGGCATGGGCCGAGGTCCGCCACGATACCCGCCGCCGCTATCGTATCCCGATTCGGGTTTTTCACTGTCTCCCCCGAAACAGCGAACGGTTCCCCAGGAGCTGGGCTCGGCGTTACAGACCAGGATGAGTCGCTGCGAGATCCTCCGCCCGCTGATGGCCCGCATGCAGGCGAGGGTGGCTTGGTTGCTGGGAATGCGATCGCAGGCCGCCGCCGCCAGCGGGTCGACAAATCGGCCTTCAATGATCCGCAAGCACTCCGCTTCCCCGCTGCTGGTAGAGATTCGACGACAGACCTGCTCTGGATCTTTGGGCTCAAGAGCCAGGGCTGCCCGTGGCAACAGCGACAAGGCAACAAAGGCCCACAGGATCAGCGCGCTACGCCGAACGGTTGCGCCAACGGTCGGGACCAATGCTCGATGGGACACGGTCATGTCGGTTTCCTCTCCTTCTATTTACGATAGGTGAGGGAGGTTTGTTCAATTACGCCCCAGTGAGGTCGAGTGCGTGAGCGAGGCGGAGGAGAGCGATCAGGAGGTGACCATCCTCGACCTGGTGACGGCGTGCCACCAGCTCGCGCAGGCTTACGAAGGCTAACGCGCTGTTCGACAGGCTTGCTGCTTCGACTTCGGCCAGCAGTGGATAGACCGCCTCCGGTGTTGCACCGATCGAGGGGTAGTACTTGCCACCAAGCGGCAGCATGCGGACGGCTTTCACCGCAAAATGGGCCAGTAGGTTGCGGGTCACCTGCGTTTCGGCATCGGCCAGCTCGGTGATCGTGCGCGGTAGTCGCCAGGCTGGGCAGGTAATCAGCCCGGAGCGGAGTCCCTCGGTGTGAAGCTGTACCGCAGGCAGATCACGGCGCTCCAGCCCCACCAAGACCTGGTTTCCGAGCCTGACCACGGGTAACACTGAGATGGTACTGAGGCTATAGGATCGTGGTGCACACAGCTCTAGCCTCGCCGAGCGAACCACTTGGTCATCGCGATCTAGCTCATCCACCCAAGCGGTGTGCAGCGCCAGGAAGCTTGGCTCGTGCTGCGGGACCGTGACGGTTTCGAACACCGCTTCCTCGGGTAACTCCAGCACCTGCGCGACCGGCGGCACCACAAAACCGGGCGCACTTTGGTCAGCCAGCGAAAGTTCGATCCCAATCCACGGGCCAAGCGACTCACCGAGAGTGAGTAGCAAATGGTAGATGTTTAGCTCGAGCCGGGCGTCTTGAAGGCCGCCGACCTGCGCGGCTCGCAATAGCTGGGTTGCCACAAACGGCTGGACCCGGCCTGCGGTCGTGAAGGGCGTGTAGTTTGTGATCTCATCCGGCAGCGCTGGTAGGCCATCGCGGGTCTGCGGCAAGCGAGACACATCCAGCTCACAGAGCCGCGAGCTAACTTGTTCGCTGAGCCCGCCGGGTGAGGTGTAGTAGCGGAGCCCGGTCACGACGTGGGCGATCGAATCGCTCGGCAAGCCGGCCCGTTTGGCCAAGAGCTTGGCGACATCGCTATCGGTGGCGTCCTCGGCCTTGCTCTGGGCGGTGATGGTCTCGGTCAGGTAGCCAGCGACCTGCGCCGCATCGAGGCTTGGACTGTCGAGCAGCGTTGTCGACAGCGGGCGCGGAAAGCCATGCTTGGCGAGCACCAGCACTCGACCTCCCGAGCGAAACCACGGAATGACATCGAGCACTGGATTGGGGCGCTCCGCGAGCTGAAAGATCTGGCCGGTTCGCTTCTGGCGCAGCGTGTGTAGCTGTAGGAACGTCGGCTGGTCGAGCGGCTCGGTCCGAACCACAAACCGGACACCGTGACTCGCCGCGACCTTCTCCCCGACCATCAGATAGTTGGTCGGCGGCAGCGGCAGCGGCAGTCCGGTCGTGTCGTAGAGCGCACAGCGACCCCGGAAGCGATTTTCGATGATCCATGGGTTGCGAAGCTCGACCGACAAGACGATTCGTAGGTCATGCCGTCGGAACGCAGCCTCGTAGTCGGCTTGGCTATAGAACAAATACTCTTCGCGACACTCGGCGTCCCAGTCGCTGCGATAGTCTTTGTGCAGCAGAAACTCGGCGGCACCGCGACCACTCACCATGAAGCGCGCCCAGCCCTCCCGTGGGGATGGCAGCACTGTATAGGGCAGGGGCGTGGTCGGATTTTGACTGCTGCGAAACTGGGCGCAAAAGCGTGGGAACAGCGCGGCGGTCGACAGCGATTCGATCGGACCCTCAACAGCACCGTCATGAGTGGGGAGATCGAGCCAGACCGTGGCCGGAAAGCGCGGTACCACAAAGTCACGAACGATCAACACACCACCGGGACGGAGCGACTCCGCTTGATTCTGTAGCGCCCGCTCTACTTCGCGCAGGCTGAACTCATTGAAGCTGGTGAGGTGGTGCCACACCGAAGAGTTGAGGATGCCGTCCAGGCTGGCCGGCGGAAACAGCGGATCGGCGATGTCACCCTGCTGATAGCGAAGGTTTGGGCGATGGTAGTGTGCGGTAGCATGCTCAACGGCGGGTGGTGCGATATCGACCCCTACTACTGCCAGGCCATCGAACAGGCTGGCCAAGTCAAAGGAACCCGAGCCGGACCCACAGCCCATGTCGACCAGCGTACCAATCGGCGGAAAGAACGCCGTGGTAAGAGCCACCTTCTGCTGCATCGACTTGTCCATGCCAGCGTAATACGAGGCGTACGCATCGTCGCCGCCACGGCGCTGGGCTTGGTAGACATTGGTGGTGTGGTCGGTTGTCGGATCAGTCGGCGGGGTGGTAGAGGAAGGGCTGGTGCTCATGGTTCTAAGTGATTTGGTAATTCAAATTACTAACGTCTGTATTCGAACGGGAAACTTTTGTACGCTGGAGTAGATGGCCGAATCCACAAGCTCCGAGCGCCAAGCAGCGTCGGGAGTGGCGTCAGCGTCAGGGGGGCAGCGGGCAGAACAACCGCGTCGACGACTGGCCCTCACCACCTGGCTGATTGCTTCCGTATCTGCACTCCTGTGCGGAGTTCCGGCGATTTGGCTTCAGCAGCAGCAGGCTCGTCACGCAGCACTGGTGATCGTCGATAGCCAGGCCAAGCTGGGCGGCGAGGCCATCAGCCATTACTTTGCGCTTCGACGGGATAATCGCGCTGCTGCGTTTTCATCGGTCGCTTCGCGGCCTCGCTCGCTCGAAAGCGGACGTCCGGTGTGGGAACAACTGGCCCAGGACGCCCGTGCCGCCGGGGCTGACCTCGCAGCCATTGTGGATGATGGTGGCGCGCTGCTTGCCCAAGATGGCGTTGGAGCAGTGGCGTTGGCTGGGGCTGCGGCTCGGAGTTCACTTTCCCCGAGTGGATCGCTGATCGCGGTGGGTGGGCAGCTCGTCGAGGCGTTTCGTGTCCCGGTGGCAGTCGATGGCAAGACCGGCTTTCTGATCACCGGCTGTCGCATCTTGCCTGAAACACTGCGCCAGGATGCCGAGCCGCTTGGGATTGGCGTCGCGATTGCGCTCGAAGGTGCATTTGTCACCAACCTTCCTGCTGACGCGTTGAGTAGTGGGCGGTGGGGCGATGACCCTCGCGAGACACTGCACAACTTGACCGTGCGTTATCACCTACGGGCAACGCCGCTGTCGCAGGGAAGGCTGCTGGTCGCGGTGCCGCTGACAGCAGTTCAAAAGTGGTCGGCCGAGCAACTCCAAAGCGCGCTGCTTCTGGTCGGTCTCTTGCTTGGCTCGGTGCTGCTGTTGGCGGCGTCCGTGCAGTTGTGGGTGATGGCTCCGCTGTTTCGTTTGGCACAAGCGGCCAGCCGGGTCTCAGGCGGTGGGTTTGCCCGTGGACGAGGCATGCTCAAGCAGTTTCTCGAGCGCAACGATGAATTTTCCGCGATAGGTCGCGCACTGGACATGGCGGTGCAGCGGCTCCAGTCCCTGCTCTCCACCAGCAACCGCCTGCTCGATGACATCGATAGTACGGTGGCCACCATCGAGCGTGTCGGCTCAAGTCTGGGGGGCGCAGCCTCGACGCAAGAGGAGCGGAGCAAGGAAGTTCAGGTGGCAGTGGCACCGGTCGGTCGTGCGATCGAGCGCCTGACTCGACAAATGGTCGAGGTTCGCAACGCTGTGGTGCAGATTTCCCTGGCCTGGTCGAACGCGGACCAAGCGCAGTCGCAGGTGCTGTCGGCCGCACGTCGGGCCGATACCTTGCTTCACAACCCCGAGTCCGCCGATGCCCGCAGCTATCGGACAGCAACAGTCACGCAGCAAGTTCAACTCATTACCCAGACTCTGGTCGAGGAGCGCGAGGCCCTAAACCGGATTCGGGATCAAATCACGGCGCTGCGTTCGACCGTCGATGGTGCGATGGACAGTGTGGGATTTGATGACAGCACGGGGGCCGGGATCGCACGCTCCATGACAGACATCTCGCGGCTGGCGAGGCAGCAGTCGTCAGAGGCTGAAGCGCTGCGGTCGACCGTTGAACACCTTCGCAAAGACAGCGAAAAGCTATCGCTGCTGATCCAGGCGATCCAGAGCCGTGGTTCAGACGAGCTGGCGACTTCGAGCGGCACTTGGGGGATTGGCTCACGCAGTCGAGCGGTGGGTGAGCGCTCTGCTCGCTCCTCAGCCGCGCTGTCGCCTCCTTCTGGCGGCCGATCGATGTCGGGTGCCTCCAGTCAGGCGCTGCGTCCGGTCGGATCGGGATCGTTACCGTCTCCAAAAACCTCCGGGGCGGTGGCTTCGACCAGCGGCGAACGACGGATTTCTTCGCCCAGCAGTACACACAGTCCACACGCTTCGGTGTCTGGATCTTCGCCTGGACTGAAGCCGGTGGGGGCACACTCATCACCAAGCAATCGACCCATCTCGGTCAGCTCCGCCAACCTGGAGGTGCGCCCTTCTGGGTCATATCCTTTGGGAGGGCCGCGTGTTGGCAGCAAGCCTCCCACTGATCCCAAGGGCGGAGACAGCTAGGGCGAAGCGAGGGTTCGGCTAGCGGCTCGAGTAGACCTTACCGGAGGGCAGCTCGATGGCCGAGAGGTAGCCCCCTTTGCCGCAAGCGGTGTCGAGTCCGACCAGATCGCCGCGAAACCAGACGTCGCAGGGATCGTCGAGGATTTTGCCAAACCAGCTCAAGTGGTCCACGGGCAGCTCTGAGGAGATGGTGTGGCCAAAGCACAGCCGCTTTCCTTTGTAGCCGCGGAAGAAATCGGGCTCACGGCACCATAGAAGATTGCGCGGGCGACCGTCCTTGGGGTGCTGCCAGACCTCGCCTTCGCCATCGAGACCGGCGTGAACGTAGATCGCATGTTCGTCTTCGTAATACAGCGGCAGGGTCTCCATCCATTGGTGAATCCAAGCTGGAAACCACTTGGTTGGCTGGAGCAGCATGCCCGCTTGCTCCAGGTCGGACGCGTTTCCGCAGTCGGTGAGCGAGTGCAGTGCTTGAAAACAGCCGTTGTCGGGACGGAGCAAAAAGCCAGGCTCAGGACTCTTGAGGGAGCGCAGCCATGCTTCCTCGTGGTTGCCCATCAGCGGCACCACCTTGGCGGGAATCTGTGAGGGCAGCGCGACCACCATTTCGATGACGCGTCGTGAATCAGGTCCACGATCCAGATAGTCGCCCAGGAAGACGACGGTATCGTCGGCGGTCATTGTGGGTAGGCGACCCAACAGGCGCTCTAGGTGAGTGGGTTCACCGTGTATGTCTCCGATCGCGAAAGTACGGCGCATCGGACATATCGTAGCGCAGCCTGATGGTGTTGGCAGCGGTTACAGCGACGAGCCGTCCGGAGCTTACTTGGCGATGGCTAGCCCGGCGGCTTTCCACCCCGAGATCCCAGGGGCAAGGTGTCGGACATCGCGATAGCCCGCCGCTTTCAGGATCTCCAGTGCACGATGGCTGCGGCCTCCTGCTGCGCAGTACAGGACGATGGTGCGGCTCTTGTCGATCGCATCCAGCTTGGTCGGGATCTCATCGAGTGGGATGTGCTTGGCACCGGGGATGTAACCCGTCGCCCACTCGGACTGGGTCCGCACGTCGATGAGCTGAACCGCAAGTTGACCTTGGGCATCGGGCTTGAGCAGTGCTTGGGCCTTTTCGATGGAGAGGTTCGACTCACTCTCGGGCACCGAGGCTGTTGCCGCCGTGTGCGACTCTGTCGACGGCTTATTGCACGCAGCGACCATTAGCAACAATCCCAGCACACCACGAATCAATGTCATGACCTGACCTTCCACTTCGTGACTTGTTTACGCCACCGTACGGAGCCTGCGGATGAGCCATCGTACTTCGGGGGCCGTCGGATCCTGCATTCGATCCCGCAGCTCCAGCTCGTCGCTTAGGTGGGTGATCGCTTCGGTGTGGCGCAGGCTCTGCACCCTAGGCCGATTCGACAGGAGCGTCACCGCGAGCAGGTGGAGGCTATCGGCTTCGCCCCACTGGTAGCCGCATTCCCGAGCCATGGCATGGGCCAGGGCATCGCGAGCATCCCGCTCAGCGGACATTGGGTTGCTGCGACGTAGCTGGAGCTGACCGCGCAGGTTGAGCAAATCGATTCGATAACAGGCGAGCGACAGTTCCTCGGCCAGTGCCAGCGCCGTGCCGAGAGCCGCTGCCGCCGCTTCGTAGTTGGTCAGATCCATCTGGAGCCGCGCTTGTTCCCGACCGGCAGCCACGAGGACTTCGGCGGCCCCACTGTGGTTGGCAAACTGCATCGCTTGGGCGATCGCTTGCGCTGCCGCTGTGTGTTCCCCATCTCGACGGAGTGCGTCGGCCAGAAGGACTGCGGTTTCTGCCGCTGCGAGCGTGTCATGAGTCCGTTCGGCGCGCTCGGCGCAGCTCTGTAGCCACTTTCGTGCCTCGGTGACGTCTTGAATCCGCAGGGCGCGCTGGGCTTGCAACAGCGATAACCGGACCGGCCATGGCTCGACGGGTTGACCGGCCTCTCGCAGCAGCGACCGTGATAGCTGCAAGTGCAGAAGACACAGCGGTGCGTCTCCCGACAGGAGCGCCAGCATGGCTTGTTCCGCTGCGGCAGCGGCTTGCTGAGACAAATCGGGAGACAGCGCCTGCGCCTTGGCGGTGAGCGCCGAGGCCAGCTTGAGTCGACCAGCGAGTCGGTGAATCTGTGCCTGACGTAGCCACAGACCCGGCAGCATGTCGCGATGGAACGGCCACTGACGCTCAGTGGTGACGAGCGCTGCGTCAAGCTGCCCGGTCATCCGCAGGGCTTCGGTTTCCCACCACAACAGTTGTGCGTACCGCTTTTGCCAGCCGCCATCACCCACTGATAGCGGGGCGACGAGTGGATACAGCCGGCGAATCAATTCAAGGAGTAGCCGAGAGCGTCCAAGTCGACACCCAAGGTGGGCAAAGCCGCCGAGCTGATCGGCGAGCAGTGCGTACGCAGCGAGGGGCGCATCGGCCGCGAGGTGTCGGTCAAACTCATCAAGGAGTGTTTGTACGGCTGACTCATCGGTCGGGAGTTGCGCACCGCCAGGAACGGATTCGAGCGCGAGAGAGCGTGATTCCGATGGCAGCGTCGGAAGTGTCGCCAGCTCAGCGAGACCTCGTCGGATTGCCTCTTCGCTGAGGGTTTCGTCGCGCAGAATTCCTGTCGCGAAGTCGGGTACCAGCTTGGTCTGGGCAAGATGCTCGAGCAGTAACTCGATGCGTTCACTCGGATCTAGTTGCGCCGGGGCAATCTGCCAAAGCTCTAACGCCAGCCCTGAACAGACGATGCCGAGCTGTGCTTGCGAGCACAGCGAAACCAGATGATCCGCCAGCCACGATAACAGCGTGTCGGTCTGCATTACGCGGCCCTCGGCAAGACGATGGTGACGCGGGTACCTGCGGACTTGACTCCGGCGGGGCGCACCGCATCGGGGGGCAGTGGCGACTCAAGCAGGAGCTGGCCGCCATGTTGTCCCACGATGCTGCGACAAATACCAAGGCCAAGGCCGGTGCCACGATCGCCTTTGGTGGTGAAAAACGGCTCGAAGATGCGCGGCATGATCTCGCTCGGAATGCCGTCGCCGTAGTCGTCGATCTGGATGCGTACCATGGCGGACTTATCGCTCGCTTCATTCGCTGTGGGATCGATTGGATCGGACATGACGCGGACGCTGATGCTACCGCCCTGATGGGTTGCGTCGAGCGCATTGCGGAGCAGGTTCAAGAACACTTGGACCAGCTTGTCGCGGTTGACGTTGGCAATCGCACCATCGTCTAGCTCGCGGGCAATGGTGCGCTGCCGAAACTCGGGATCGAAGCGCAGGATAGACAGCGCTTCTTGTAAGGACAGCACGACCGGTTCGGGACCAAGGACAAGGCGCGGGTGGATTGCCAGAGGATCGTCTTGAGGTGGTAGCGTGCCGTGGACGCGTGAAAAGTCGCGGATTTCTCCCACCAGACCACCAAGTCGCGCTCGTGCCGTCAGAATCGCCGAGGTAAACAGCTTGACCTCGGGATCGTCGGGATAGCGATCTCGGATCATCTCTGCGTAAGACAGCACAGAGAGCTGGTTGCCGATCTCGTGGGCAATCCCTGATGCCACCCGACCTACTGCCGCCATTCGTTCGCTTTCCAGCAGCCGTTCCTGCGCGGAGTGAATCTGGCGCAGTGCTTGCGACAGTGCGCTGTTGTTGTGCTGCATTGCAGTGACGGTGCGCCGGAGCTGTACCACCATGTCGCCACGCTCGATGGCATTGCGGATGGTGAGTAGCAGGCTCTCGCGATCCCAGGGCTTTTCGACGCACTGAAAGATGCCACCTTCGTTGATGGCGCGCAGATAGGTCTGAGTGTCGGCGTGGCTCGTCAGAAGCACGCGTACGGTGTCCGGCGATTGACTGCGTACCTTTGACAAAAAGGAGATGCCGTCGATTTCGCGCAGTCCCTGCTCGCAGATGAGCAGCGGTGGTGGCATTGGTTCACTGCGCAGCGCGGCGAGCGCCAGGCTTGGGCTGCGGAAACTCTTGACTAGATAGCTCGGGGTTTCGCCGAGCGTATTGCAGAGCCGAGCCACCTCTTGGGGGTCGTCGTCGCTCACCAGATAGATCAAATGCGGATATAGGTTCCCATCAATCGGGCCGCCTTTGCTCGCAGGGTGACCACCGTTTGGCGTGTCGCTGCGACCGGCCGTTCCGTCAGAGATTCCAGGTGGAAGCAGCATTTTCGCGGCAGCATACCGTTTTTACCAGGGCAGTAGAAGCGTATCGGCGCGAGTCGGCTTGCGATGGGGGCTTGGCTCGTGCGGAACCAAGGCTGCGCTACGAACGGTTGGCTTTTGCTGTGCTAGAGTGCCGCCCCGACTTAGTTGGAGAACTTATCCCATGAAGATTGCAATCGTCGGTGCAGGTCCGGGCGGCGCGACTTGTGCCTTGCAGCTAGCTCGTCAACATCGCCATGAGGTGACGCTGCTCGACCGTGACGAGTTTCCCCGCCCCAAGACCTGCGGCAGTGGTCTGGGTCCGCGCTGTCTGGATGTGCTGAAGGAAATCGGTCTGGCGGACCACTTTCAGCCACTCGCTCAAGAGATCAGCGGACTTCGTTTCGTCGGTCCCGGTGGCGATGAGGCGGTGCTCAGCTCGAACAAAGTAGAGGCGTGGATCATTCCACGCTCGACGTTCGATGCCGAGATCGCCTTTGCCGCCGAGCGGGCCGGTACTCGCTTCGTTCAAGGCTTTTCGGCCAAGCGGCTGTTGCGCGATCCTTCGGGCCGCATCGTCGGAATCACCGATGGCAAGACCGAGATCGAGACGGATCTGCTGATTTTGGCAGATGGTGCGCACTCGCGTTTTTCGATCGATAAGAGACCGAAGCGACAGATTGCGGCGATCATGGCTTGGTATGAAGGCGTACCGTATCGAAAGGGCATCCTCGAGATGTACTTCGATAAGAGGGTGAAACCTTGGTACGGCTGGCTGTTCCCGGAGACGGAGACGCGGGTCAATGTGGGAATCTGCTACGACCCGAACGATCCCGCTGATCCGAAGCGCTTGCTTGATGAGGTCATTGCGACCCATGTGGGCGATCGGCTCAGAAACGCGGAGCAGGTCGGCAAGTATAAAGGCCACCCGATCGTATATGCCGAGGGAGCGGGTCCGATTACCTCGCCGGGCGCGATCTGGGTTGGCGAGTCGGCCCGATTGACCAATGCCGCGACGGGAGAAGGTATCTCGTATGCGATGCGGTCAGCCTGTGTGGCGGCGGAATCGATCGCGAGGCACGACCGGGTCGGCACGGCGCTGCTTTCGGACTATCAGGCGGCGACCACGCGCAAGTTCTCGTTACCGCTCAAGACTGCCGTGGGCTTTATGAACTTCGTGAACACGCCGGCGTTTGGCATGGCTTCATCGCTCATCACCAGTCGTGCGGTGCAAGGAACGATGCGCTACTTGCTGGCGAACGCGTAGGTTAGGACTTGGGCGGAAAGCCGAAGAAGTTGGTCACTTCGCTCGAACCTGTCGTCGATGAGGCGCTGGCTTGGGTAGCCGGTTGGTAGGCGCGTTTCGGGGCGACCGAGAGTCGTGCTGCGGGATCCCCGAGCAGTACGTAGCCGGCCAAGTCTTGGCGTAGCATCCACAGGTGGCCGCGCTGGGCTTGTAGCTCGGCGTTGGCTTGAGCCCCTGTTGCCTCACGGTTGTAGAGGTCGGCGAGTTCTGTGTTCACATCATCGAGCGCCAGGCTGAGTGATTGGATGGCGAGGCCGCAGCGATTGCCTTTGAGCAGCTCTGCGACTATCTGGACGAACTTGCCGGGACGTTGCACTGCGCTGCCGGTGTCGAGGTCGAGGAAGCTGTAAGTCCACGCCAGATCGATGTGCCCGAGGAACGCCAGGGGACCGTTGGGGTTGGCAAGGACGGCTTGGGGCAGGGCGGCAATGAATGGTGGGTCACCCTCCTTGGGGAGTCCATCGAGCACCTTGGCGGGGGCTCCTGGGAACTGTCCGGCCTGGGCGAGCGATTCGAGCCAGTGACGGTAGGCGCTGTTCGATGGGGTTCCGGCTCCATAGCACGCAAGCATGAACCAGATGCCTCCTGGCAAAAATGGCTTGTCGGCGACATCGCTGCCGAGTAGCAAGCCATCGCTGCCGAAGCTCATGGCACCCTGCTCTTTGCGCTGGCGGTCCACGGACTTCCATCCCATGCGCGGCGCACCGGCCCCATGGCTGAGCGTGAACAGCACCGCTGGATCGATGGCGGCCACTTTGCCAAGCAATTCGTCACGCGTGGGAATCGTTTGGTCGCCGAACGCGACGATCTCACGCGCCGGAAGCTTGCGTTCCATCACCTTGCGGTTGGCGAGCGCCACGCCCGGTGTCATCAGCGCGTCATAGCCAGCCCTGGTGGCACGGGTGCCATCGTGGACGGTGTAGAACAGACCGAGGCCGGCGTTCTTCGGTGCTGGCGCAGCTTCGGCGCGCAGCAGCTTGTCGATGTAGGCACGGTAGCCGTCGTCGTTGTCGAAGGCGAGTCGGCCCACCAGGTTTCTGGATGACTGCACCTGTTGGATGCTCAGCGCGACCTGATCGAGGTTGCCCAAGATGAGCTGGTACAGCGGCTGCTCATCCTCTGTGGTGGCACCGGTGGCATAGTATTTCTTCCGCCACGCCATGGCTTCGGTCTGGTCACACTTGGCAGGAGCGACGTAGATCTTTGCCGGATAGCCCTGCTGTTCTTCGCGTAGCTTGATGAGAGGCGCTGCCAGGTCGAGCAGCCGTTTTCCTGCGTCTCCTTCGGGGATGATCACGCTCCAGCCCTGTGCTTCCAGCGAGTTTGTGTCACCACCGCGGTCGGTGAGCTTCTCTGGCACAGGCGTCTTTTGGGGCTGTTTTTGGCCGGTGGCCGCTTCGCCCTTGATGTCCTCGTTGAGCAGCGGCTGGCGCTCATCCGCATCGCATAACAGGAGGTTTAGACCCTGAGCTTGGGGAAACCTGCTTTGGTTCATGGCGTGGCCCCTGCCGTTCGTGCAGGAACGTGACCATGGCCGTGGATCTGAAGATCTCCTGATGGTAGAAACTCGACCAAAGCGACGTGAGCACCACCTTGCGGGCTCGGCTCGATGAGCGCGGCGGTGAACCGTGTCACCACCGGCACCATTGGTCCTTTGTTGGGATCAAGTTGTGGATTCCTGCGCGCCAGGGTCAGGAAGTCAGTCCACTCATCGTCGGAAGCATCCGGAGCAGGTAGGCTGAGCAAGCGAATCCAGGTTCCGGTGTTGAGGTAACACAGACCGTCGGCCTGTTGCCAGCGTGCCGCGTGCGTATGTCCGAACACCACAGCATCGACCGAGAACTTTTGCTGGAGTCGCTTGGCCTCGTTCCACTCATTTGCCTCAGGCTCAAGCGAATAGAAGCGTTTGCCTGCTTCTCCGGCGAGCTTGCGCTGGGCACTGGCATAGGCCTTGAGTCCGCTGCGAGCGAGCTTGAGCTGTGCCGACGCTAGCACAGAGGTATCGACATCGAAGGACACTGCACCACCGTGGTCCTCGCCAAACATCGACGCCAGAGTCTCCGACTCCTCTTGGCTAAGGCCTGCCTGCGCGATCGCTCGATTCAGTCCTAGCTCGTCTTCGTCATCGGGGGCAAAGGTACTGGGGCCTGCCTTCGACTCTTGGAGCTGCCACAGCAGGCTGATCGTCGACCCTTTGAACACTTCCTTTACTGCATTGGGGCTCACCGCCAGCGCGGTCAGTACGCCACCCTGAAAGTCGGGCTTGATGAGGTCGATGAGTCGCAGTCCATAGACGCGTTTGAGCGGGTTCATGATCGTCTTGACCAGGCGTGAACCAGGGGCGTAGCGGAAACTGTCATGGCTGGCACCGCTTGGTGCGCCGGGGCCGGGCAGATGCGGATAGTCGACCTTGTTCCACTCGTCAGACTGTTCTCCGTGCGAGACCAGGATGCGGGCACCGCCCACGTCGAGGATGGCGGGCTTGTCGCCGCGCTCGAACTGCAAGCGGGCAGCGACTTGTGCGGACTGACCCAGATGGGCACGCATCCGCTCCTGAACGCCGTTCAGCGCCAGCTCGATATCGTGGTTACCAAGGCGAACCACCACGTGTCCACCTGCCGCCAGTACCTGACCGAGCGCCTTGAGCACAGCCTGTGTGGCCGCTGCCGAAAATGTCTGTTCGGCCTGGGCCACAGCCCGCGCT
This sequence comes from uncultured Myxococcales bacterium, assembly GCA_937859535.1. GTDB lineage: Bacteria > Myxococcota_A > Polyangia > Palsa-1104 > JAEUJZ01 > JAEUKA01. The sequence continues at coordinate 12,665 of CALLYL010000895.1, read as the reverse complement.
TCTTCAAGCTCCAGCGGGTCTTCATTCATCAGGAAATCCACGCTGTCGCCGTTCAAGATGATGGTGTTTCCATCTGCGGCAAAGCGTTGAATCAGCAGTGGCAACGCGTCGCCCCCCGCGAAGATGTCGTACGTGCCACCGCTTCCTAGATGTAAATCGCTGACGATGAGGGTCTTTGCCAGACCAGACATGTGCGCCTCCGATTTCTATTTCCCCGCGCTCTTCACCACTCGGGGCCAAGGTTGCCGTCCAAGTGGCCGCCCCAGCCGCAGAGACAGCCACTTTGGAGTATATCCGAGAGCGTCGTACGCCTGATAGGATGTGAGCTGGGCTCGCGAGGTGTTTCCGAGTCGCAAAGGGGGGGCAATGCACAAAGTCGTGCGTGAGTTTGGAACGGAAGATGTCGGCGCGCTGTCGGCGCAACTGCTCGCAGAGCTGCTGCAGGACTATGATTTGTCCGAGGGGCCGGAGAGCGAAGGGCCGCTGCCGTTTGGGGAACCCGAGCCGTCTGTGGCCAAGAAGACTGAACTCGGTGCGCGGATCGTTGCGGTCGCGAAGGGCTATCTCAACAAGCCGGTGCGCGAGGATGCGGGAACCAACGAAGACAAAGACGGGCTGATCCGCTCGTTTTTCCTAGAGGGCGTTCCGTGGAAATCGAGCTACTGGGATGACTGGGTGGCGAACCATCCGAACAGCCCGGTGCCTCGGCCGGAGTGGTGTGCTGCGTTTGCATGCTACTGCGCACGAAAGGGCTACGCTGAGGCGGGTCTTGCCGACAAAATTCCCAAAGTGCTGAGCGCCTCGACGTCCGGACTTCGCGAACTGTTCATCAAGCTGGGTCGCTTCATCCATCGCGACGACCTCTTCGATGACGAGGGCAAGATCAAGCCTTCTGCAACGTTGCCGGGACCGGGCGACCTGGTCCTGTGGCAAGGGCATACCGGGCTGCTGTTTGACATCTTGGCCGACGGCACCTATCACACGTTCGAGGGCAACACCAAGCCCAAGAAAGATGCGGTGCCGGGCGTGTATTTGCTGCCGAACTCGTCGTCTCGCAAGATTGAAAAGGACGGGAAGCTGATCTACTCGCTAACGGGTTTTTGTCAGCTTGCCTCGCTGGATGGCTGAGCGCCCGAACCGGCCCGCAATCGACCTCTCCCTCTGAAGACTCCTGCCAATTGGGACTACCACCATCCACGGGGGTTCCGGATCGCTACAGCGATCTCGACCATGGTCGGCGTCAACAAACCGCTTGAGAGCGCTGGGCGCTCAGGCTACGTTCCGCCCGTTCAAGCGGTTGTTCTCTCGAAAAATTCTCGGAGGTGGCCATGTCCGGTTCGACGTCCGGTTCGACTTCTGGTGCTTCGTGGTTTCGTGTCCCCAATGTGTCCTGGCGACGAGCAGCAGCCGTGCTCGGCTTAACCTTCATCGTCGCCTGTAGCGGTGGCAGCGGCGGCGGCGGATGCGGCGCTGGTGGATTGACCAAGACCCCCAACGGTTATCCCGTCGACAAACGCGTCGACAACGCGATTCAGCTCCGTATCACCAAGGGCTTCTTCGACTTCCTGGAAACCAGCGGCAAGGCGTTCATCGATAAGTTCCTACCCGCCGGGGGGGAGATTCCAGTGCCGGCGAGCTGCGGCGGGGACACCGAGCTGTGCTGCGGCCAGATGTGCAAGGTCAAGCTGGACTTTCAGTCGCTGAAGTTTGATCCGAAGCCACCGTCGACGACCCAGGCGACGATCCGGGCCAAGATCAAGACGATGGAAGACTTCAAGATCAAGACCAAGGTCAGCTTCGTCACCATCGACTGCAAGCTGTCACTCGACACGGCCCGCAAGGGCAAGCCCGACGTTGGGATCACCATGGCAGTGGTGACGAACGTCAACGCGATGACCAAGCTCACCAGCATCGACTTTGACGACAAGAGCGTCGACATTCTGGATCTGGACAGCGACGACATCGATATCAAAGGCAACATCCTGTGCGGAACGGTCAACCTGCTGAAGGGCCTGTTCATCGGCACCCTCAAGGATCAGCTCAAGAAGCAGCTTGCTGGGCCGCTCGATTCCGTGATGTGTCAGAAGTGCACGGCCAAGCCCGATTGTTCGTCGCTGGCGAACCAGGGCTGCGTAAACAACTTCTGTATGCGAGACGGCACTTGTCTTCAGCTCCTCGGGTTGGAAGGCCGGATCAATCTTGGCAGCGCGCTGGGTGCGTTCTCTCCGGCGGCCAAGACGGCGGCATTGGATTTGCTCGCAGCGGCGGGAAACTACGCGGCGGTAGAGCCACTGCCAACCGCTGGTATGTCGCTGGGCATGCTCGGTGGAACCACGTCGCTGAACCGTAGCACCTGCGTTCCGGCGCGGACGGCACCAGTTGGTCCGGCCCCAGCCAAGAGTACGGCATTTGCTGGCAACATGACTCCGAACGGTAAGCCGTATCACGTCGGTGCAGGCATCTCGACGCTGGAACTCGATTCGCTCGGTTACACGCTATACGACACTGGTGGGTTGTGTCTGGACGTGGGCACCGCGCAGGTCGAGATGCTGTCGTCAGGCCTACTCTCGGCGTTGATTCCTTCGATCAATGACCTGACTCGCGGAGCGAACTCGGCGATCAAGCTCGTCGGGCGACCGCAGCAGCCGCCGACCTTCGTGCTGGGCAAGGGCACCTACAAGACCGACGCGATGGGCAAGAAGATCATCGACGATCCGCTGATGCACGTCGTGATCAAGGATATGGCGCTCGATTTCTACGTATTCATCGACGAGCGCTACGTTCGCTTTATGCGCCAGACGGTTGACCTAGACTTGCCGCTCAGCCTCGATGTCGATGCGATGAACCAGATCGTGCCGCTGCTTGGTGATCTTGGGCAGGCCGTCGGCAATGTTCGAGTGACCGATAGCGCGCTTCTGAAAGAGTCCCCAGCTCAGCTTGCGCGGCTGTTCCCGAGTCTTCTGCCCGTGCTCGCGGGATCGCTTGGTTCCTCGCTGAGCCCGATCAAGCTGCCCGAGATCATGGGACTTCAGCTAAACCCGGTGCAGATCACGGCCACCGCCGATCCGAGCGGCAAGCTGTCTCTGCTCGGCATGTTCCTCTCGATCAAGCTGTCGACGATGCCGCTCGCGGGAGAAGACATGACGCTGCTGCCGGAGGCTGCCGATGAGCCGACCGAGACGTTTGCGAGCCTGGCCTCGCTGGTGGTTCCCTCTGCCGCCGAATTGGCGATTACCGCTACCGAGCAGAAGTCGACGCGAGTGGTCCTCAACGTCGATTCGTCGAGTCACCTGAGTGGCGATCGCGAATGGCAATATCGCATCGACGGTGGCATGTGGCGTCCGTTCGACAATCAGCATCAGGTCATCATCGAGGAGCCCGAGCTCCGCCTGGCGGGTCGTCACAACGTCGAGGTTCGTGCTCGCGTCGCTGGTCAGCCTGGCACGCTGGACCCGAGTCCGGCCAAGGTTGAGTTTGTGGTTGCTCCGACTGCGACTCCCAAGGACGCCACTTCGCCGCTGACTACTTCGCAGACCACGTCGAAGACGCCTGAGTCTGCGCCTGCCGTAGAGAACCTGACTGGCTGCACCATGAGCCGAACCGACGCCGGTCGCGGCACCCTGATCGTGATGCTGCTGGCACTGGTTTCGCTGCTGTCGCGCCGTCGACTGGTTCGCTTCGGGACGCTGGCGGTGCTGGCGCTGCTCGGCTCCACCCAGTCTGCCTGCAACAAGAACGATGTGGCCGGTGGAATGGACATGACCCCCGCCGAGGTCAAGAAGCCGAAGATCGAATTTGCGCCGAACGATGAGCTGGGTCGCTACCAGAGTGTTGCGGTGTCATCGGGCAAGCTGATGATCAGCGCCTACAACTCGACGTTTGGGGATCTTGCGTTTACCGAGATGATGACCCCGAGCAACCAAGCGACCTGGTATCCGGTCGATGGTTTGCCGACGGGAGATCCAGACAGCACGGATCCCGGTGCCTATCGCAGCGGCTATGCCGATGTCGCTGACGATGTGGGCCGCTTTACGTCGCTGCAATTGACGCAGAGCGGAAATCCACTGGTTGCCTACCAAGACGTCACCAACAGCGCGCTCAAGCTAGCGATGCGCAGTGGTGAAAAGTGGAGCACCAAGGTCATCGCCGATAGCAGCGAAGGTCAAGGCACGGGCGCTTTTGCGCAGCTCCTGCTCGATGGTAGCGATGTTGCGACGGTGGCTTACATGGTCGCTGGCGCGAAGAAGGCCGATGGCAAGGTGTTTGCGCAGATGGTCGTTGCCCAGGCGATGAGCGCTGATCCGCAAGGGGCCTCGGACTTCACCAAGAAGGTGGTCGAAGAGGTGCAGGTTCCGTGCGCCGGTCTGTGTGGCAGCGGTGAAGCCTGCGTCTACGCCGATCCGACCGTCAAGGATCGCAACAAGACGGTCTGTAAGAAGCTGGACCCAAGCTGCACCCCAAATTGCAAGAGCGGTCTGGCCTGCATCGCCGCCAAGTGTGTGGATGCGTTGGGCACTCCGGCCGCAGATCTTCCGCAGGGCACCGGTTTGTTCGCCCGCCTCGTGCAGAACCAGGGCAGCAAGTTCCTGCTGTTCTACAACCGTGCGACGGGCGCTCTCAAAGTGGCCAGCGGAACCGACTGGAAGGTAACGACCCTCGATGGCGGTGATGGCAAGACTGATATGGGTCGACACATTGGAGCGACGCTGGCTGCCGACGGAACGCTCCACGTTGCGTATAGCGACAGCGATGGACGACTTTACTACCGTACCGTCAAGGGCATGACCATCAGCAAGTCCGAGCTGGTCGATGATGGCAGCCGCAAGCTACCCACCCCAGATATCCACCAAGTCGGCGCTGGTGCAACCATTGCGATCGATGACAACGGCCCGGTGATTGCCTACCAAGACTCGACCGCCGGTACGTTCGAGCTGGCTCGCAAAGCAATGACCTGGAGCCACAAGACCATCGGCGCGGAGCCCGGCCTAAACCGTGGTTACTACCCGCAGATGTTCAAGTTCGACGGTAAGTGGTGGGCTTCTGACGTGGTCTATGACCGCAACGCTGATGCTCTCACTACCCTCCGCTTCACCGATCTGTCTGGCGTGACTCCGTAAGTCAAAGGGCCCCGGTTTTGTGGGGCCTGCTTGTCCCCATCCACTCCCAATTGGTCCCCACGGATCCGCCTGGTCAGCAGCCGCTTTCGGTGGCTGTCTGCACAGCGCGGAAGACCGGCTCGATGCCATGTCATAGGTCAGGAGGCTTCGTCGGCGATAGCGGTAGATCACCCCTGGGTGTGGGGCAATATTAGGAATATAAAATTCCTCTTTTTGGCCTCCCACAGACTGATCAGAGACCCGCAGCGAGGCTCGTTGGGACTTCCCAAATCAAACCAACGTCGAGCGAACTGCTTTGCTGCCCGGCAAATACCGATCGAGCATCGTCGTCGGAAGGCCGATTCCTTGAGCCAAGGTGCGCATCAGCGACTGCTGACTGTCGGCCACCGAGATGTCTCCGCCCTCGTGTCCCCGTCCCGTACGCGAGTCGATCGCCGTCGCTCCGTAGTCGTTCTCTTTTGCCACCACTCCGCCGATGACTCCACCACGGAAAGGTGCGCCTATCAGCAGTGCTGCGTTGTGTAGGGGCCAGTGATCGCGGCCCTGCAGTCCGTCTCGTTTCAACGTCCGACCAAACACGGACAGGTGCGCAAAACAGCTTCGCTCTGCGGCACCGTACGCCGAGAGTTTGTTCCACAGCAGCGCGATCTGGCCGATGCCGCTGTGTGTCTCGCTGGCTTCCTGCACAAGTCCGCTGTCGAAGTGGTTGTCACCGCCGAACGGGATGTGGATCGCCACGATCGGTGCGATGCCCAGCCGAACCGCCACTGCTGCCGCCAGCACCTGACCGTCCGCCCTGTCGCTTTGGATCGCCGCCAGATCGGTCGCGAGCCGATCGCCCAAGGCCTGCGCCTGTTTCTGCGATAGCGCTTGTGCATCGAGCGCTTTGCCAAGCTGCGCGTCGCCAGTTCGTTTTCGCAAGTACTGCAATCGAGCAATCGTGGAGTCTCGTACCGCCGCAAGCTGCGAAAGCGGAGACCCGGGGCCGAGCAGCGCATCACGCAAATCCGTTGGTCGGATGCTGCCAAGTCGCTTGCCACCCACCGTGACCACTTCCTCTGAACCGAGCAGCAGGGGTTGGTTTTGCACCGTCTGTAGCTGCCGTGAAAGCTCTGCGGCGAACAACACCGGCGCGCTTTCGATCTCGGTCCCGAGCCTTAATAGTTCTGGCAGGCTCGGATGGCTGTTCATCATCGTCGCGTGGTGAAAGAACACCGTTCGATCCAGCAGCTTCTGTGGGAGCTGTTTCCACGCCGCCGCTCCTTGATGTCGCTGCCCCCCGATTGTCAACGCGGAGGCAACAAACCGAGGATCTACCGGATGAACGATGTCCGGTGAGGTGTAGCAGCCAGGTACGTTCGCATTGAGCGGACTGCCACAGGTCGACAGACTCAGCACCAGGAAGCGAGCTTTCGTCGCAGAGCCACCGGAAGGCAACGCAGCACTCGCGCTTCGCGGATTCACAAGCAGGCCAATCGGTAGCCCTGTCGCGGCGGCGCGTAGACCGACCCAGCTTGCGCCAAGTAGCCCTTGCAGTAGCACTTCCCGTCTCGTCGGACTCATATCTGCCCTCCTGCACCCCCGCGTCGGAACTCGCGAGAGGCGGGTTTCGTCTCACTTCCCAAGCAACGTGTGGCGTTCATTCGGCAAGAGAAGAGCAAGGTCTTAAGACCTTATTTTACCGCCATGCGCTCGGGATCTGACGACAGATCCTGCAAGAACAGTCATTTCTCCCGTGGCATCCTTGTCTCACAGTGCAGGCTTTTCTGAGGCGACACCGCGACCGTCACTACCTGCACGGAGGTTTTGCGGGCAAGGCAGATGTGGCTAATAGAGCTGGTCTACGGATAGCCAGCCTTCGTTGCCGAACAGGTCACGCACCTTGGCTTTGTTGCCCTTCTTCTCGATGACCTGGACGCGGAAGTCCTTCTTTACTTTCGGACTCTGGGCGGTTGGCGGGGCTGCATCGACACTGCTTAACCCGACCTCTTCGCTCTTTACCCGTGAGCTGTACTGCTTGCGCAGCATTTCCTGGTTCTGTGCCTGCTTTTCGGCGATCAGGTTGGTTGACACCTGCTGCATGGAGTACGCCGCGTTCAGCTCGCCTGCTTTCACTTCGTCGACGGCCACGCCCTTTTTCGCAAGTTCCGTAATCTGCTGATCGGACAGACCCGCGCCTTTGGCAAAGCTTGACCCCTTTTGCTTTTCGCTGTCACCGATGAGCTTCGATTGCTGAAGGAAGAAGTGGCTGGTCATGTGCAGGACTTTGCCTTGCTGGTGATGGAATGAAACCACCATGGCTCCATCGCCGTACTTCTGCGCCATTTCTTGTGAGGACATCAGTACCCGAACTTGCTTCGGGTCTTTGACATGAATCGGATACGACGAGGCTTCGAGCCACCAGCGCGGATGGTCACGCATCACCTTCACATGGCGCAACAGCGGCTCTTTGTCATCGTGAACCTGCACCGACACCACATCGTTGGGAGTCGTCTTGCCGTTGTGACCGATCGTGCCCGGAAACGCCTTTTCGACCGTGCGCAGCGCCCAGTCGGTCGACACCAGATAGCCGCCACGGGCCACAAAGTCGCGCAGCTTCTTGACGCTGGCTTCGCTGACGTTGCCAGGGCAGTTCAGCATGACCGTCTGAGTCGACATAAGCTCCATCTGATCGAGGAGCTGCGGTGGCACCACCACGTGCTTGATCTGCGCCGCTCGCAGCACGTCTTGCACCCGATCATAGACCCCCGATAGCACCACCACGTCCGCCCCGGCGGCTTCGCGGATCAGCTTGAAGTCCGTCGGTCGGGTCTCCTCCATGCGGCGCTGGAGGATCTCGGCAGCGACGCGGTTGGCCTTGCGCATCTCGGTCGTGCCGAGCGCGCCATCGACAGTGGCATCGGAAAACTCATAGCTTACAGAGGACGAAGCAAGTTTGGCTTTGCCCGCTTGCATCGGTCCAGCCGGGGCGGTGGCAGCGGGACTCGGGGCGGGTGGGGCCATCTGCCGGAGCTTGTCCTCCCAGGACTTTTGCTCGGCGGTCGGGGCGTCTCCAGCAAAGGCTGGACGAAGCGAAACACAGAGCAGGGCGGCGCAAACAACAGATCGGAGCTGCACGGGAAACCTCCACAGTGGGCGATGCTCGCGTAAACGTCCGATCGCTCGATTTCGATCTGAGAGCGGTTGCGTCGTCTCTGTCGTTGACAGCGCAAAGTCTTTGTGGCGTAAACTGCCCGACTGATGCAGACGATCGGCAGCGGGCTCCTCGACGAGAAAGTGACCGACTGGCCTGGGATTGTACTCGACACCGAGACGACCGGGGTCAGCGTCCAAACCGACCGCATCGTCGAGCTGGGCGCGGTCTTCTGCGAGCGCGGCACGATTGTCGATGTCCGCAAGATGCGGCTCGATCCGCAGGTACCGATTCCTGAAGGAGCCAGCGCCGTCCACGGCATTCGTGACGAGCACATTCGAGGCAAGCCCACGTTTGCGGACATCGCAGTGCGCTTCGTTGGCTATTTAACGGGGCAGGCTCGTGGTGCGGAGACGCCTTGGTTGTGTGGCTATAACGCGGTCGAGTTCGATGGTCCGCTGCTCAACGCCGAGTTTTGTCGGGCCGGGCTTGCCATTCAGCTCGAGGTCAACCAGATCATCGATCCGATCACTTTTGTGCGCTGGCATCTACGCCACCTGCGCAGCCGTTCGCTCCAGAGTGCGTGTGGTCATTTTGGGGTGCCGCTGCAGAACGCGCACTCAGCGTTGGCGGATGCTCAAGCGACGCTGGGGCTGCTTCAGGCGCTGATCGAGCGGCGCTACATGCCCACTCGCATTGGCGACATCCTCGACGAACAAGCCCGCCTCGCCAAAATCATGAAAGAAGAGTGGGATCGCTGGTCGTACTGGCTCTATCGCGATCGCGAGGACGGATCGCTACGGTTTGGTGCCGGCTCGCATTGTGGTCAGCCAGTCACCGACGTCGACAGCGGCTACATTGAAAGCCTGCTGCGCAAAGTGCCCGATCTGCCAGAGGACGTACGGACGACGCTGCGCTCCCATGCGGCCTAGTGGTGAAGGTGGAGTCCGCCGAGCTGCAACTTCCTGTACTGAAACCAGCTTAACTTGGTGTACTGAAACCAGCTCAACAAGGTTATAGTGTGGGAGAGTTCGTCACCCTGTAGTCGAGACATCGGACCAATCGCTCGTCTCTCATGTAAGGGTGCCCCAGCCGTTTTTTTCGAGGTGTCCATGTCCGCGCAGCAGAGCATTCCCTGGGAGCAACAGGCCTTGCACATCGCCATCGACACCCTCCAAGAAGCGTTGTCGGGGAAGCCGAAGGAGCAGCAGGAAGCCCTGCACATGAGCCTGATGACGTTGCGAGGATTCCTTGCGGCGCAGAGCTCGGTCGATGAAGAGTTTCCGGTGGCACCGACCCCGACGCAGTCGTCGATGGATGTCTCGCGGATCAACAAGTTTAGGCAGCTTCTCAGCGAACGGCGCACGATGGCGGGTCTTTCTCCGGCGCGGCTGGCAGAGCTGGCCGGTCTACCGGAGTCGGCGCTGTGCAACATCGAGTCTGGGAGGGCGCTGCCAACCCAGCTTTCGCTTTTGCACCTTCTCTCGGTGCCGGAGCTGAAGCTCGAAGTCTCGGATTTACCGTGGGAGGTCGCCGAGGCCGACCCCAATTTTGCGCTCAACTGCTGGCTGGCACCGGGCTTTGACCCGGTAAAGATGATCAAAGAGCTGTCCATGCAGGTGAACAGCTTCGGCGGGCACATCGAGCAGGGCTACCTGTACATGGATCCGATGAGTGCTGCCGACTGGTGCGCGATTGCTGATCTCAAGGACTACGACGAGATGCAGTCAAGCATGCAGCTCGATCGGGCAGCCGGGGTGATCCTAGAACAGTCGGGCAAGATGGGACTCGATGTGGTGGCGCTTGGTCCGGGCAGTGCCCGCAATGAGGTTCGGCTGATCGAGCAGCTCCTGGCGCAGGGCGGTCACGGCGATGTCAGGCTGTACTTGCTCGACATCAGCCAACCGCTTTTGTCGGTCGCCTATCGTCATGCCGCCGAAACGCTGGCCGATCGTGGTGGGGTGGTGTTTGCGATTCAGGGCAACTTTCACCACCTGCCGCGCTACGGACAACTGCTGTACTCCCCGCAGCGAGCGCATCGTCGTCGACTGGTGACGATGCTTGGGCACACTTTTAGCAACCTCGAAAACGAGCTGCGCTTTGTCAGAAACAGCTTGGTCGGGTTTGGCGCGGGCGATCTGCTGCTGCTCGACATTCGGCTGGCCTACGCCTCGACCGATCGACCACCCGAGGAAATCATCGAAAGAGATCCGGGGCTGCTCAAGTCCCGTCGGGGTGGCAATTCGGCGCTGCGGCAGCGCTGGGATGATTTTCTGGCCGGGCCGATTCGTCGCTATGCCCATGTCCAGACCGAGATCGAGGTCCAGCGCGTGCTGGATCTCTCCTGTCCGATCCCCGGTAGCTACGCAGTCGATGCGCGAGCGAGGGTACGGCTGTCTTCCGGCGAGGAGCGCGAGTTCTCAGTGTACTATAGCCGTCGCTATGACCCCGCCAAGCTGCAAGCCGCGCTGTCTCGTGAAGGTTGGGAAACGGTGGCGAACTGGGCCTACGGTGGAGACGGTAATCCATGCATGTTGTTCCTGCTCCGCAAGTCGGGACCAGCCCTGCGACTCGTCGAGTAGGTCCACGTTTGTGCGGCAGCAGCAGGCGTTAGCTACCTTGATTTTGGCCGTCGGGCTGCTTGTCATGCCTGCTCGAGCTAGCGCGGGGCCGGCCAGTCGCTGGTTCCTTGAACACTTGGCGCTCGACGTCGCTGCTGTTACCGCGTGGCGCGTCGCCTGGGCTGATGAACGGAACCCCGGCTTCAATATGATCGGGGGCGGTGGTGAACTGCACTTTGGCCTCGAGTTTGACAGCGGCGTTGGCTTTCTCCTCGGAACCCGTGCCGTCTTTGGTCCGAACCGCAGCGTTGTCGAAGGTCAGCCCTACGGCGATGTGACCGGCCAAGCGATGCTGCTGTTTCGTGTCACCGACTGGGTGCGCGTTGCAGCGGGTGCTTCTGGCGGACGACTGTGGCAGTGCTGCGGCAGCGGCGTGGCTGATCCTCGGACCGATGCCGCGATTTTGGGTGGCTTGCTGCGGATCGGGATCGACTTCTATCCTCGACAATCGAACATCTTGAAGGCGCTATCCCTGTGGCTACGCGTCGATATCGATGGACATCCCGGGGGCAGCGAATCGCTCATGCCGAGCACCAGCCTTAGCGTGGCTGGGAGCTTCGGTATTCGTATCTAAGGCGCGCTGCTCTCTAGAATTGCTAGCAGCGACGTCAGCTCGGCACGAAGGTAGTTCAAGGCTTCCTCTGGGAGCTCGGAGGACGGACGAATTGAGGGGACGAGCGTTTGCTGAGGGGGACGAGGTCTCGTCACCAGTGTCAGCGGCGCGTTGACCGGTAAGAGGGCATGCTTCGACAGGGCACCGAGGCCGCGTTTCCTCGCCTTGGCGACTGATTCTGTCGGCGCCTCGGAGCGGGTGAGGGGCGCGGCTGGCGTTGGATGGGGCGGAGCTTTACTGTTGGCGATGGGGGCTACCGGGATCGATTCGGGTTCTGGTGCCGCAGGCTGCTTAGAGACCGGCGGCTTCGTTTGGGCGATAGCCTGACGTTTCGACGCAGCACGAGGCTTGGCCGGAGTGGGCTTTTTTGCGGACGCACGGGCCCTTGGCTTTGGTGACATGAGACGGAGAACAAGCAGCTTGCCGCTTCCCAGGCCCGTCCCTGGTTATCACGGTCAGCTATTTAGTGCGTTTTTGAGCACCTGACTTGGCTTAAAAGTCAGCACTCGTCGCGCCGAGATGGTGATCTCGTCACCGGTCTGCGGGTTACGACCGATGCGAGAGTTTTTATCGCGGACTACGAGATTTCCAAAGCCCGAAAGTTTGATTTTCTCACCCCGCGCCAGGGTGTCCTTGATGATGTCGAATACGGCCTCGACAATCTGCGAGGCGTCTTTTTTTGAAAAGCCCCCGACGCTCTCATACACGTTCTCGATGATGTCAGCCTTGGTCATCGTACGGCGTTCTTGCATCGCTCACCCCACCTGTCTGGGTAGAAAGCCTTGCTGAGATCCGACCAGATAGACCCCCTCTATCCAGTCTTCCAATGCCCCCCTGCGACCCGCTCACCGAACCGAACTTGGCCCAGCGATCGAGGAAGCTTCACCATGCACGCGGCAGCTAGATAAGGCAGCCCGCAGTGACGACGCTTCGAGTTCTTAGCCTACCGACGGGGGTCGACGATGTCAAAGCAATTGTTGGTGAAATTTGTATTCCTCGATACAAATCCCGATGGGTGGCACTGCGTAGAGGAACCGGCGCACAAATGGGCTTGTATTCCGTGACTAGCTGCGCATGATGACGGCCCGAGGAGTTTTTACCCAACATGGCCAAAGCACGTACCCCAGGCGAGCCCCCTACCACCCCGCCGAATGGACACCGTCCAGGCGGCAACAAGAATC
>CALLYL010000894.1 GCA_937859535.1 uncultured Myxococcales bacterium | reverse complement strand
CAAATGAGAAGGCGACTCGGCTTGCGATCATACAATCTATAAAGCGAGCGGCTAGCACTCTTATTGGCGGCGATATCTTTTTTGTGTCATTTTCAGGGCATGGAACTCAGGTTAAGGACGAAAATGGCGATGAATCACCAACCCTCGGCGGTGACGGCCTGGATGAAACATGGTGCTGCTTTGATGGCAAAATCATCGATGATGAATTAGCCACTTTGTGGGCAGAATTCCGTCCTGGCGTACGAATCTTGGCAATATCTGATTCTTGTCATAGTGGCACAGTAACCCGAAGTGCTCGCAGGCCTGGGCGCGTACCAATTGGGGCCAAGGGCCTATTGATCGGAGCGTGCCGCGATGCAGAGACGGTCATGGCCGATGATGGATCCGGGTTTAGTCCATTTACACACGCTCTCGTTGAGACGTGGCAAAAGATCGTTGCCACCCATAGCAAAGCCGACTACCGCGAGTTCTATTCGCGTATTCATCGGATGCTGCAGGGCAGACAAACTCCTTCTTGGTATCGGTTCGGAACCATCGATGACGATTTCTATCTAGAACCGCCTTTCTCGATTGAGCACACGATCGCGCTTCGGAGAACACGAGGTGCCCCGTCGAACAAGATTGGGCACCAAGACTAGCAGCCAATCCTGAGCGCCCCCCTACTCCACCCGATACACGAAGTCGCCTTTTTCGCTTACGGAGATGTGGACGGAGCCGACTTTTTGGCCGGTGGCCATGCGGGCGAGGAGGTCGCGGGATAGCTCGGGGAGGATGGTGCGGGTGAGGATGTGGTCGACGTTGCGGGCACCGGTGTGGACTTCGGTGCAGCGGCTGGCGATGGCGGTGACGAGGGTCTCGTCGTAGGTCAGCTCGGCGCGGTGGTTTTCCTTGAGTCGACCTTTGATGCGGCCAAGCTGCATGCGGATGATCGAGCGCATCACCTCGTCGCGGATCGGGTAGTAGGGCACGACCACAGTGCGACCAAGGAAGGCATCCTGGAAGACCTTGCTCAGCTCGGGACGGAGCGCTTGGCCGAGCTTGTCGGGCTCGGGGCTGGTCTCAGGGTCGGCGGTGAGCTTGTGAATCAGGTCGCTGCCGATGTTGCTGGTCATCAGGATCAGGGTGTTGCGGAAGTCGACCTCGATGCCGGTGGCGTCGCTGAGCATGCCGCGATCGAAGACCTGATAGAAGATTTCCATCACGTCGGGGTGGGCCTTTTCGACCTCGTCGAGGAGCACGATGGTGTAGGGCTTGCGACGGACCGCCTCGGTGAGAATGCCGCCCTCGTCGGAGCCGACGTAGCCGTGTGGCGAGCCGGTTAGGCCCGAGACGCGATACTGCTCCTGATACTCCGACATGTTGAGGGTGACCATGTTGCGCTCGCCGCCGTAGAGCGCCTCGGCGAGGGCCAGCGCCGTCTCGGTCTTGCCGACGCCGCTCGGACCGACGAGCAGGAACACCCCGATGGGACGGCGACGGTCCTCGAGTCCAGCACGGCTGGTGCGGATGCGCTGACAGATGGCTTCCAGAGCGTGATCTTGGCCGACGACCCGCTGCCGCAGCACCTCGGGCAGCCGCAGCACCGCTTCGATGTCGTCTTTGACCATCCGCCCCAGTGGAATCCCGGTCCAGCCCGAGATCACCGTGGCAATGGTCGGCGCGTCGACAAAAGCATGCACCAGCGGTTCCTTGCCTTGAATCGTCGACAGCTCGGCACGACGGGTCTTGAGCTGCTCGATGAGGGCTGCTTTCTCTTCCTTTGGTAGCTCGCCCGCCAGCCGCGACATCAGCCCGCTCAGCTCGGCAACGAGCGCCTTTTCCTTGTCCCAGCGCTGCGTCAGCGCATCGAGCGTCGCAGACTCCGTTTCACGCAGCTTGCCCAGCCGGTCGAGTCGCTCGCCGAAGTCACTGCCGACGCTGACCTCGCGCACCAGCGCTTCCTGTTCGGCATCGAGCGCGGCAATCCGGCTGCGGCTGAAGTCAATCGGCGGTGGCGTCGAGCCTTGACTGAGCGCCACCCGAGCGGCGGCAGTGGCCAGGACCGACACCGCTTTGTCCGGTAGGTGCCGGTCGGCGACATAGCGATGGGACAGCCGCACCGACGACTCGACCGCTTCATCGAGAATCCGCACCTTGTGATGCTTTTCGAACGCCCCGACCAGGCCGCGCAGCATGATGATGGCCTGATCCACCGACGGCTCCCCGCACTTGACGAGCTGAAACCGGCGGGCCAGTGCCGCGTCCTTTTCAAAGTACTTTTTGTACTCGTTCCAGGTGGTGGCCGCGATGGTGCGCAGCTCCCCCCGAGCCAGCGCCGGCTTGAGCAAGTTGGCGGCATCGCCCTGCCCCGCCGCCCCACCGGCCCCGATCAGCGTATGCGCCTCGTCGATAAACAGGATAATCGGCTTGAGAGAGGCCTTGACCTCGTCGATGACTGCCTTTAGACGCGACTCGAACTCGCCGCGCATGCCCGCGCCAGCTTGCAGCAGTCCCAGATCCAGGATGCGCAACGTCACGTCTTTGAGCGGCGGCGGCACATCGCCCTTGACCACGCGCAGCGCCAGTCCCTCGACGATGGCGGTCTTCCCGACACCCGCTTCCCCAACGATGATGGGGTTGTTCTGGCGACGCCGGGTCAGGATGTCGATGACCTGCTGCACTTCCGTAAAGCGCTCGAGCACGGGATCGATATCGCCCTTGCGCGCCCGCTCGGTCAGGTCGACGGTGAACTGCTCCAGCTTGGTTCCTCCGGGGCCTTTGCCCGCCGCCGCAGCCTCGGCAGCGCCACCCGCGACCCCGGCCGGACCGCGCTCGTCCTCGGCACTGCCTTTGGTCAGCGTCGCAAACTTGCTCACCAGCTCGTCGAGCGGCAGGTCGGCCAAGGCGGGCACGCTGTCTCGGACCACCTGGCCCAGCTCATCTTCGCGCAGCAGCGCCAGCAGCATGTGACCCGAGCGCACCCGCACCGCCCCGAACTCGATGCTGCCAATCAGCCACGACTCGCGCAGCAGCAGCGGAATCCGCCGAGACAGGGTCGGGGCCCGATTGTTGCCGGTCGGATAGCGACCGAGCGCCCGTTCCAGCTCGCTGGCGACCCGCCCCGGCTCGATGTTGTAGTGTCGGAAGATGCGCAAAAGGTCGCTGTCCTGACCCTCGCACAGCTTCAGTAGGTAGTGCTCAACGTCGACGGAGTGATGGGTTCGCGACACACACAGGCCGAGCGCCGACTCCAGCGCATTACGGCAGTGGTCGTTGAGCTTGTCGGTTAACGCTCGTAGGTTTAACTGGCTCATGCTCAAAACCCCTTCTCGGTGGCAAGGCCGGTGAGAGTACCGGCAAAGATGGTGTCGGAAAGTCCGCTGACTCGCTCCTCATCGAGAAGCCAGGCGGTATGTCCAAGCTGTGGCGCGAAGCTCCCTTCGGCCCCCAGCACGCAGCCCGAGATGTCGCCCGGTGCCAGTAGTAGCTGAATGTCAAAGTCGAGATCGGGTCCAGCAATCAGGCGCACAAGCTGCACAAGCTGTCGAAACGAGCGACCCTCACTCCCACCTGGTGAAGCGGGCAGCAGGGACTCGTACTGATCGGGAGACAGCGGCCCAATCGTGACCCGAAACTTGGCATCGGGCACAAACGCTTCGTCTCCCAGAATCGCGCTCTCTCCGAGTCCGCACGAGGTCTCGCCAAGCTGAGTCCACAGCTCTGGCGGAATCGGATAGGAGGCCCCCACAAACTGCTGCACCCGCACCGGCAGATCAAGCCACTCGATCAACACCTCGGTCAGGGTCTGGACCGAGCGGGGCAGATGACCCAGCACTCCGGCATAAAACAGGAGTCCATCATCTGGAAACTCCTGTCGCCCGAGCAGTCCCGGCGTGCCCATCCCAATCAGGCTGTACAGATAGCGCGTCAGGTCGTCGGGCTGCGGATTGGTCGCATCGGGAGGCCGCAGCATCCGTCGTTCAACCTGAACCGCAAAGCGTGGCTTTTTCCACGCCCGATGCAGCAGGCTCACCAGTCGGTGATGGAACAGATCAAGAAAGTCGCGCAGCGTCGGGTCGGGTCGCCGCTCTCCGTGACTCCGTACGCGGTCGATGATGCGTGCGGTGTAGTGACGTGGCAGCACGCCCATCGGCCCGGTCAGACCCATAAACGACACCGTCATCTCGGCAGGATGTCGCAGCGACGGCTCAATGCTGTCTTTGGGAGGAACAATGACGTGTTCCCCGGCGGCAGAATCGTACGCAGGCGGCACGATCTCGCTTTGCGGAAAGGTCAGCGACGCATGGGCGCGAAAATGAACGACCTCGTCGGTGGGATCTTCAAAATAACCAACTGGACGCCGCTCGGGAAGGAGCCGTTCGAGCAGTCGCACCGCTTGGTGAAAGCGAAAGCGATAGCCCTGCTCATACAGCAGATCAAGGATCGCCAGATCGGACAGAGTCGGCCAGGTGCGCAGGTCTGGCTCGTCGCTGCCTTCGGCGACTACAGGAGGAGTTGATCGCCCGCTCGCGGAGGCCATCGCGTAAGCTCCTCTCCTTGGGTATCGACCGCCACAAGCTGCGTAAACGAGTTGATCGAGGCGTAGCGACCGAAGAAACGCTCCAGCACGCTCGCCAACAGCAGCAGGCTCGCCCCACGAAAGTTCTGTGGGTTCAGCGAAACACGCACTTGCAGACCGCGCACCGGACTCGATAGCCCCTGCGGACAGGCGGCAATCCGCACGGTTTTTACGTCGGTGATGCCTTGGATCTGCTGAATCAACCAGTCGCCACTCTGCGCCGTCGTGTGCGAGGCATGCAAGAGCAGAATCTCGCGCAGCGCGGCCACCGCATCCCCCGATCGACCATCCGCACTGTCATCGCCAATCGACAGATAGTTGAGCGACAGATGCGACACCAGACGCCACGCGGTCTCCCGCAACAGTCCCGGCTGATGGGTCGGGCTCGGTGGCTCCAAAGCCAGCACCGCTGACACCGCCGAGGCATCCCCGGTATCGAGCGTAAAGTCCGGATGTGCTTCGGTCTTGCTCGGTAGGTTTCCGTTGGTACACAGCGTCGAGACCAGCACCCTGGTCGCGGCGGGCTGGTCTTTGCGGAGCGCCAGATCCACAAACGACAGAAAGACCTCGCTGCGCTGGCGATCCTTCACCGTGGTGGCACGGCGGTGGGTCACGTAGTGGCCGCTCACGTGATTCGGCGGCCCCGCATGACGCAGCGAATACAGCGGCGTAAAGGTATCGGTACCGTCGCTGCTCTTGACTCCCAAGACACTGTGGACTTCGTAGGCTTCGGGATCGTTGGCGTTCGGCTCCACCAGGTATTCGGTGCGCTGATGATCAATCACCAGCTCTTCCGCAGTACGAGGAAACAGGTTCACTGCGGGCGTACAGCCGAGGCGAAAGCTGTCTGCGGCGTAGCGACGATTGGGACCGGGATGGCGCTTCAGCAAAAACAGCACCTCGATCGCCGCACCCAAGCCCGCTTCCGCCAGATCGCGTAGATCGAGATCAAAAAACAGGAACCGCTTCGGACACGCGAAGTATTCCTGAAGCAAGCGATAGCCATCGAGCGAGCGCGGACCACCTGGCAACAGCGCTTCGTCACGCGCAAAGCCCGCTTGCTGCATCGTCAGCGGAAACACGACCGAGCCACCGTCTTTGCCCCGCACCACCACCGAGCTGGTCTGTCCCACCAGCAGATCGTACAGCTCGAACTGATCGGCACCGTGCAGATAGAAGCGCAGCTTCGCTTGCTCGCCGATCTCGGGACGATCGAACAGCTCGCGTAGCAGCGCTGCAAAGGAGCCGGTCCGACAGCGCAGCTCCAACCGCAGCACCGCCGCAACATCTTGCGAAAGACCCAGGCGACCCGGCTGCTCAAGGCGCGGCTCTCCCACTTGAATCGGCCACAACGTCACCGGCTGCGCGGTCCGAAATCGACAGGTCGATCCATCCACGGGCCGCGTTTCAAGCAGGCTCCCACGCGGAATCAGGACCGGCCGATCGAGCTTGGGGTCAGGAGCAAACTGGACGATCGCCATCGACGGAATCGGTGCCAAAAGCTGCGGAGCGACCACCCCCAGCAGAGCCGCCGTCAGCTCCGGAAAGTCATCATCCAGGTGGCGATGAACGCCCGCAGTAACAAACGCAAACGCTTGGATCAGCCGCTCGACATGCGGGTCGGGGCACTCCTCTGTGCTGGGGTCCGTGCCCAACATCAGCCGCCGCGCTGCCCGGGGATGTTTTAGGGCAAAGTCCGCAGCCTGCTTGCGCACATAGCGCAGCTCGTTTTCATAGTAACGAAACAGATCGTCAGCCACGGCCAGACCCTTTCTCAAGCGACAAGCCCGGCGCAATGCGAATCGTCTGGGGATAACGAGACAGGGTCGCGTCGAGAAGCACGCTCTCGGGAAGGGGATCCACCCGCAGCTCGGCAAAGATCCGAAACGCATAGGGAACCAAGCTGGCGTCGAGGCTCTTTTCCGCCTCATCCACCACCTCTTCCACCCGTACGCGCACCAGTCGGGGCTCAAAGCGGCGGATCGCCTGCTCGATCTCCCGTTTCACCTGGAGCCGGTCCTCCTTGGACTTCCCAAGGAGTCCCGCCCGGGTCATGCCGTACAGCAGCAGGGAGTCATGCAGCTCCACACAGTCTTCCGGTAGCGCCAGCGGCTCGGCACGCGCCGTGTTCACGAGATCGTTGAGATCACGCACCACGCTGCGCTCCAGTTCGGCAACGCTGACCGACCAGTCCTCACTGCTCGCATCACCCTCGTAGTGGTCATCGAG
Organism: uncultured Myxococcales bacterium; assembly: GCA_937859535.1. Lineage (GTDB taxonomy): Bacteria > Myxococcota_A > Polyangia > Palsa-1104 > JAEUJZ01 > JAEUKA01. Next base: position 12,641 of record CALLYL010000894.1, on the reverse strand, counting down.
AAGTCGATCGAGCAGCGACGGACGGTTCAGGCCTGACATGACTCCCTTTGGCGGCTAGCTGTAGTCTTGGTTGGTGTCGCGGTCCCACCCCTTGATGATCGCCGCCTCGGTCTTGCTGGCTGCGTCCGGGGTGAACTCCCACTTGATCTTGCCGAAGCTCAGCGACACATCCTCGATCGGACGATTCGAGCCCGACTCCAGGCGCGAGTCGAACTTCGCGACGTACACGTCTTCGATCGTGATCTTCATGTACTTGTTGCGGGTGTTGGCACCGGCAGCGCCAGCAGCCATCAAGTGCAGCTCGGCCTTCTTGATGTAGTTTCCGGAAGCGCACAGATGCGCCAGGAACGGACTCGACTTGTCCTGCTGCTTGGTGATCTTGATGTCTTCCCACTCAGCCCGGCCCTGCGCACGCCGCCCGGTACTTCCCGAGGTCGGGTTGTTGATCGGCTGGCTCAGGTTGTGGGTGTAGGAAATGATCTCGATCCAGTCCTTGTGGTCCTTATCGACGCTCTGACCCTTCACACCATCGATTTGGATATATGCATCAGACATGTTCGTGCTCCTTCGCGTGTGTGAACTTCTGGTTGAGGTCGCAGACCGTGCCTGCGACCGCTACTTCAGAGTCGCCCCCTACCCCTTGGCTTTGGGTAGCTCGGCGACCATCGAAACCCCCGCAGTCAGGCCACGGAACGGGATATGCGGGGCAAGATAGATCTTCGCAGAGTAGTAGCCCGGCTTGCCCTTGATCTCGCGGACCTCCACTGATGCAGAGCGCAGCGGCTTCGAGGCCTTGATCGACTGCTTGGCATCCGGATTGTCGACCGCATAGCTCATCACCCACGAGTGCAGGTATTCCTGAAGCTGCTGCGCGGTCACAAACGAGCCTTGCTTGTCGCGACAAATCGCCTTGATGTAGTGGGTAAAGCGCGAGGCCGCCAGGATGCAGCGGAGATCCGCCGAGATCGCCTCATTGGCGTTGGCCGAGTCGTCGATGAACTCCTTGGGCTTCTTGCAGCTTGGCGCATCCACGAACACCGCAAAGTCGGTGTTCTCGTACATCACGAGCGGCACCATCCCGAGCTTGATCAGCTCTCCGGCGCGCCGCTCTTGCACGATCACTTCCGCCGGACACTTGACCTTCTTCGCCCCAGAGTCCGTCTCGAAGGTGTGCAGCGGCAGACCCTTGACCTGACCGCCACCCTCCAGACCGCAGATCGCCATGTGCCAGCCGTACTCCGCAAACGCCGCCGTAATCCGTGCCGCCAGCGCATACGCCGCGCTGCCCCACAGGTACTTGCTGTGATCGCGACCATCGACATCTTCTTGGAACCGGAACGCCTCGATCGGGTTCTTTTCCGGATCATAGGGAAGACGCATCAGGACGTGCGGCAGCGCCAGGCTGACGTAGCGCGCATCATCGGACTTTCGGAACTCCGCCCACTTGATGTAGTCGGGGTTTAGGTTGACGTCGAAAATCTTGGCGAGATCCCGCTCTTCAGGTAGCGCCGAAAAGCTCTTCATCCCAAACAGCTTGGGACTCGCTGCCGAGATAAACGGAGCATGGGCCGCCGCCGCCACTTCCGAAATCTTGGTCAGCAGCTCGACATCCTGCGGTCGCCAGTCAAACTCGTAGTCTCCGACCAGCGCACCGTACGGAACCGCGTTGTAGGTATCGTACGGACTGTAGATTTTCTTGAAGATCTGGCTCTGGTCGAACTCGATCGCGGTGGTGAGATCCTTGTACAGCTCCTGCTTGGTGACGTTGAGCACCCGCAGCTTGAGCATCTCGCCGGTCTCCGACTCCATCACCAGATAGCGCAGGCCACGCCATGACGCCTCCAGCTTCTGGTAGTCGGGATGGTGCAGCACCGCATTGACCTGCGCGCTGAGCAGTCGATCGAGGTACGCAATGCGGTCTTTGAGCGCCGCCACCACGTCCTTGGACACCGAGACTTGTTTGCTCAGAACCTGCGCCACCAACGTATCGATGTTGGCCTTGAGCTGCGGCTGCACCGAGTCGTCGTACTGCGCCAGCACCTCATCAAGGAGGCCCTTTTGTTTGTCGTTATATGCGACTTCTGCGTTGGCAGCAGGAGCCGACTGGGTTGCATCAGCCATTGCCAGTCTTCTTTCCGCCGTCCGCGCTGGCGCTCGCAATCGCCTGGTCCGCTTCCTTCAGAAGCTGCTCCAGACGGTTGGTCACTTCATCTTTGCCATCGATGCGGGCGACCAGCGCCGCGAGCTGCTGGCGCAGGTTCAGAAGCTCGTTCAGCGCTGGCACCTGCTTGGCCACTCCATCGGGAGAGAAGTGATCCATGGACGGAAAGTCCAGCTCGACCTTGAGCTGCGTGCCATCGTTCTTGAGCTTGTTTTCAACCAGCAGATCGAGGTGTGGACTCACGTCCTTTTGCAGCTTGCCAAAGTTGTCGCGGTCCACATCCAGAAATTCCCGCTTGCCGAGCGCTGGCAGCGGATGCTTCGGCTGTCCCGACAAATCGGCCATCACTCCCATCAGGAATGGCAGCGAGCGCTTGGCGATGGCATCGCCGACCTCGACCTTGTATTCGATGTGCATGATCTCGGGGCGCACTCGCCCAGTCTTTTCCTGGATGCTCATCAACGACTCCTCATGGGCCTACGCTACTCCTTAGCGGCAGGCTTGGTCATGTCCAGCGTCTTGTAAATCGATTCGAGCTGATCGTTCTTGTCGACCATCTCGGTAAGCCACTGTTGTAGCGAGCCCCGTGCCCAGCGCTGGGCCCGTCGCAACAGATGCGGCACCGGACTCAGGGGTTCACTGGCATCAAAGTAGGCCGCCACCTGTTCCAGCATTCGCAGCGCCTCCGCCCGATTGCGCGGACCTGTGCTCGGTCCCGCAGTACCCGCCGCACTGTTCCCATCCGGTACACTCCCAGCATCTTCTGCTGAGCCCGACTCACCGAGTCCGCCGCGCAGCAACTCCAGAATCCGGCGGATGCGACCAAAGGTCGGCGGATCCTCGGCATAGCGCGGCTTCAGCTCCGTGACGGTCTGGGTCACTGCCAAAAGAGCCTCTGTAAGTCCGCTCGCTACCTGCCGCACCTGCTCGCGATCCGTGGCGCTCGGGAGCGGCGTCTCCCGCAGATCCTGCTCAAGCTGCTGATCCAGCCACTCCAACCGACTGCGTCGCATGTCGGCATCACTTGGAAACAGCGACTCTGCGAACTGACTGTGCAGCCCGCGTAGCAGCTCCAGCCCATCGCGCAGACCGTCGATTCCTCCCGTCTTCACCAGCGCCCGAACCAGCCACACCGCAACCTCGAGATCCTTGCTTTCTGATTCGAGGATGTGCCAGGCGCGCTGCTTCACATCGGCCCAGTTCGCGGGGGCACCTTCCTGCCCAGCTTTGTCCTGATAGCGGCGATCGTCCTTTATCACCCCTTGGAGCTGCGCATAGGAGTTGATCTTGGTGCTTTCCCGCAGATCCATGCCCGTCGGAGACTTTCCGGCAATCGGCTGGACCAGCGCAAGGAGCTGCGCACGTCGATCAGGCTGCGGGGCCATCTTGCTTGCCTCCGTCGAGCTGCACAAGGTCCAGCGCCAGCAGCGACACCTGCGCAGCACCCACCAGCAGCACCCGCTGTCCCAAACACAGCACCGGCTCGGCCAGCTCGGTCCGGGTGGTGGTCATCCGAGCAAGCTGCACGTCCGAGCGTGGATCATGTTCGGAGCCCGGATAACGCACCGGCACAAACACCGGCCGAACCCCCTGGCCCCAATCGACCATCGCTGGCGCGAACATCAAATCCCGCAGCTTGGTCGGCGGATAGACCCGCAGGCTGTGCAACTTCGCCAGCGGCAACCACACGTACTCATCACCCAGGTGTGCTTCGAGCACCGCCGCAAAGCGATCATCGGCATCGCGAAGATCCGAAAACGGAACCCCACCACGGACTCCGCTGACTGCGGGTCGGCTGCTCTCCGCTTGATCGAGCATCGCGGCCGCTTCCTGCGGCTTTCCATCCGCCAAAAGTCGAATGGCTTCCAGATAAGGTCCGAGCGCTGCATCCCCAAGTGGCAGAGTCGGCGGCGCGCCCCCTGCCAGGAACTCTCGCCGCTTGGCCTCGGCTGCGAGCAGCTTGCGGTACAGAACCACGCCCTCCGCAACCTCCACGCTCTCATCTGCCATCACCGCCAGCGTGTGATCTGCGCGCTGCCATTCCCCGATCACGCATAGCAACTCGAACAGCGAGGTCCGCAACCGATAGTCCTGCGGGTTGTCCTTCACCTCAAGTTGTAGCGCGGCCTTCGCTTCGGCCAAGCGACCGGATCGAATCAGTTCTTGGCTACTCAACGGTGTTTCGCTTTCTTTCGAGGCTGGATGATCGGACGGCTCATTCGCGCCGTCAAGTGCTCGAAGGGATATTACGCGTCCCACTGACTCCAATTTGATCACGATAGACAAACTCCGCCAGGTCTCCGATTTGAATCCGGTCCTGATCTTGAATCGCAATCGCACCGAGTAGCTTCATGCCGTTGACGAACACATGGTGCGTCCGTTGCGAGGAAGAGACCACATAGCGCCCTGGGCCGGTACGGTCAAAGCGCAGCTCACACAGTGGCTCGCTCGGTCCATCGCCAAGTGTGCAGGTCTGCGGCCCCGAAAGGCCGATGCCAAGCATCAATCGATTCCCAAGCGGAACCGTCTGGCCGCGCAGGATGCCGCTCAGTCCCACGAGCCCTGGACCGAGCATTGGGGGAGCTGCAAGCGGGGGACGTTTCCGGCGCTGACGACTCCACCACGCGGTCAACCCCGCAGCCACCGCAAGCCCCACCAATCCCAGCCCAAGCAGCCACCACAGCGAGCGCCGCAGTGAAGGTGCCAGCACCTGACAGGTGTTCGAGTAGCCTTCCCCACAGCGCAGCCGCAGGCTCCTGGGACCGCCTTCCTGGTCCCTCCATAGCTTGCGATCAAAGGTCACCACCTCGGCAGAGGTCAGCTCACGCGCCAGCGCCGCAAACTGGGGTTCCAGATCGGAGAGCGTCCGCGCCCAGCGCGCCGTACCGCCGCCATGCCGAGCCAGTTCACCCAGATTGCGCAGCGGTCCCCGCACATCTCGCGGCGAAAACGCGACCGGAAAGATCGGCATCTGCTGCTCGGCCAGGTCGATTCCCACCTCTTGAAACAGGCGTCGATCCATCACCGGGTTGTAGCCATCGGCAAGCACCACCAGCACCCGTCGCGCCCCGGAATCGGGAAGCGCCGTCAGCGCCGACTGCCCCTGCCGCACGGCCCGCACGAGCTGGAGTTCTCCCTCGCTCACCGCACTGTAACGGTCGACGAGGCCTTGCAGATACGACAGGGGCCGAAAGCCAATCGGTGGTTCGACTCGATTCCCAAACTGCCACAGCTCCCCCTGGCTCTCGGGAGGGAGGGCTCGCAGAAAGCCCCGCAGCGCCGCTCGAATCGCATCGGTCGCCGGTGCGTAGGCAGAGGAACCTTCGACCAGCAGCACAAAGTAGAGCTTCTTTTCCCCCTGCGAAAGCGGCCGCCGATGGATCGGGCGAGCCAACTGACCGGGCAGAAACTCCAGCTCCACCCGTGGATCGGAAAGGAGCTGTCCTTGCAGATCGACCTGCGTAACCAGCGCTCGAATCCCTTCGCTGCTGACGCTTGGCTGTTCGATCCGACACAGGGGTCTGCTCGCCCCTGCCGCAAGGTGAGTCCCTCCCACTAGACCAGCGAACAACGCCCCGGACAGCCATCCCAGCCCGGATCCAGGCAGGCGGTTTCCCACGCGTTTCGCTGCTCGCCATCTCATCGCCTGGCATCATACCCGCGCCACGGACTGTGTCAGCGGGGGATCCCACGACTTCAGCTCGCAAAGTCCCCGCGTAAGCCGCTCCGGATCACTCTCGACCGCCTAGAGTTCCCGCGTAAGCCGCTGCGGATCACTTTCGACCGCCTAGAGTTCCCGCGTAAGCCGCTGCTGATCACTTTCGACCGCCTAGAGTTCCCGCGTAAGCCGCTGCTGATCACTCTCGGCAAGCGCGAATTTTCAAAAAATCTTCAACAACCACGCAACCTTGCGCGATCGGGGCCGAAAAGTGTGCTGACCCAACCTACAAGGAGACCCAATGGCCCCACAGATCCTGACCATCCACCAGTCCCTAGAAGTTGCTCATGATGAACTGTTCTTTACCCAGGCGGCCACCGCTGCGGACCCGAACGCCGCCAAGTTCAGCGCCAGCTTTGAGTCGCTGATCTCGAAAGAGTGGCAGCCGGTGGTGGACAAAGAGCGCGTGCTGCGCCGAAACACCCTGTCCGCGCTGGCGTTGTGCTCGGGAGTCGATCGCCGCCTCGATGGCTGGACCGACCGCTTCCACAACGCGCTCCTCATCTCCACCAACAACCAACGCACGGTGACGGACTATGTCCGCTACTTTGGTGAGGCTTCGCCGAGCCTGGTGAAGCGACCCGTACTCGGTGCTCAGCTCAAGAAGCTGTCCGGCTGGGTCGCGTCCATCAAGGGTGCCAGTGTGCCGCAGTTGGTGACGCTGGGAACGGAGCTTGAGGGACTCTTGACCGAAGGACGCAAGGCCGAGCAAGCGCTGCTCGATGCCCGCGCCAAAATGAAAGACTTCCGTGAGCTGGGCGAGCGCAAGACCCTGTTCGACAAGATCAACTCACTGCGCCAAGCCACGTTCGGGAGTCTGGCCACCCTGGTCCATGAGCATCCAGAAAAGCGCCTACCTGCCGATTGGGCGAACAGCTTCTTTCGCCACAACCGCTCCGAGCGCATGACCCCGGAGATAGAAAAAGCCACGCTCATCGAAGAACTCGCTTCCCTGCGGACAGAGACGACCGACAAAGAACGACGGCTGGCCGAGTTACTGTCCGATGAGCAGCTCGCGGCCGATCACGCGGCCCAGCGCAACGCCACCGCTGCCAAACTCCAAGAGCTTGAGTCCCGCGCCCGGGCCACCGATACCGAAGCCCAAGCCCTCCGTGCCGAGCTCACCACCAAGCCAAAAATCGCCACCGTCCGCACCGTCCGAAGCGTCCGCATCCGACGCTAGGCAAAAGGAGCGCGCACGACCCACTTCGCGAGGTGGGCGTGGTATACGGAGGAGGTAGAATCCACCATGCCCTCCGGCCCCAGCCAACCCCGGTCGTCCGGTCAGATCATCGTCTGCGGGCAGACCGTTGGGGTGGACTGGGACCGCGTCTATAACTTCCGGGACCATCCCGACTTTGACGCCAGTCAGCTTCACTGTTTCCTCGATGCGGAGCAAAAGCCGACCCGTGAGGTGCTGCCGTTCCGTCCTGCCGCAGGCGTGGGTCGTTCGAGTCGTCGCTTCGCGCCGCGCAGCCAGATGCATGGCGGCAGTGATCTCGGACGACTCCAGCAGATCATTCGTCAGTTTGTGATTCATCACGATGGTCTGTTCGGTGCCCATCAGTGCTTCCATGTCCTGCACGATGAGCGCGGCCTGTCCGCTCACTTCATCATCGACAATGACGGGACGATCTACCAGACGCTCGATCTGATGCACGGCGCGTATCATGCCAGCGGCGTCAATGCCTGCTCGATTGGCGTCGAGATCTGCAACCGGGGCGTGATCTTCCCGCAAGAGGAACACCTGTACCGAGGGACTCCCGAACGCGGTCGGCAGCGAGTCCGAATTCACGGCGCAGAGTACCTGATGTGGCAGTTTACCGAGCCGCAGTATCAAGCCATGATTGCACTGGGCCAGACGCTGTTGCGGGTGTTCCCAAACCTTCCGCAGGTCTATCCCCAGGACAGCGGGGGCGGTCTGATTCCCACCACCTTGAGCCAGGTCCGCGAATACTCCGGCTACTTGGGCCACTTCCACGTCACCCGCAACAAGTGGGATCCGGGCTGCTTCGACTTCGCCCGTGTGGTGCAGTCGATCGGCGGCAAGCCAACCTGGTTTGTGATGCCGGGTGCCGGGGGTCCGACTGCGATGGAAAGCGATCCACTGGCCGTACAAGCCCAGGCGCAACTGCTGCTAGAAAACAACCGGCATGAGGCAATGGGCGGCTACTTTCCCGTCGGTCCCTGCGGCGACGCACAGGTCTGGCATGGCGGCATTCACCTTAGCCAATCGGAAGGCACGACGCTGTACTGTCCGTTTCCGGGACGACTTGCGGCGGCTCGCTATGGGGCCAGCTCGGCCACGGGCTCGAATGACTTCATCTTGACCGAGCATCGCTTGACGCTGCGCGGCCAGAGCGTGCAGTTTTTCCTGCTGCTGGTTCATCTCGATTTTGCGCAGGCACCGCCTTGGCTGATTCGTTTTCGTCGTCGCCAGAAACAGCCGCCGCGCACCGCCGAGGTGTTCTTTCCGGAAGCCTCGCTGGCCGCTGGCGAGCTGCTGGGGCAGGTCGGTCTGGCCGGTCCACCCGGCGCTCACGAAGGCCAGATCCACGTCGAGATCATGTCCCTCACCGAGCTGGGCGGTGCGGTGGCACCGGGCGTGTTTCGGGCCATCTCTCCGCACGATCCGGGGCCGTTTTGTAGCGAGCGCGAGCTACTGGGACCGCTTGGCCGCAGCAAACCGACCCCGAGTGGAACACCAAAGTCTTCGGTGCTGCGCGACTACTTCCAGCGCTCTCCGGACAGTCAGACGCTGCAAGAGGTTGCGGTACGATTTCAGTCGGAGTGGATCCGCAGCGCGGCCCGCGAAGAGAGACTGCTGCGCAGCCCGGATTTTGTGGCGTTACCGGCACACCTAGCGATCTTGCGTGATCAAATCCGGCCGACGCAGTGGTGGACCCCGGAGGTCGCTCGGCGAGTGGGTCTGCCAGAGGATGGCATGGTGTGGCACTACCACCCAGTGACGTTCCTACGCTGGGTGCACAGCCTGATCCAATCCGACCTGGCTGCGCGGCCACGGCTCACCGCAGAGACGGCAGAGGGACCGTCGCAGCCGATTACCGATGGGCTGGTCGGTGACAGCGGCTTTGTGGATGATGAAGACCGGCTCAGCCAAGAGGACAACAGCAACATTGGTCTCCAGCAGATCCTCGACGGTTGGCCCGAGCTGCCAGCACCACCCAGGAGCAGGCCGTCCAAATAGCCTCCGCTGCTCGCAAAAGAGTCTCCGGCGAGATGCCATTTGTGATGGTTGCGGATCTCGACTCCACGGCCCAGTTGTAAATGGACTCCGGCGGCACTATGCTCGGGCCACTGCGGAATAGGCATGCCGATTTCACGACTCACCTGCGAGACTCTGCTCCTGGCGCTGGCACTCGGTGGTTGTAGTTTTTCGCTCGACCTGCGCGGAGGCACGCTGGTCAATCCCGAAGACCCACTGAGTCCCGAAGTCGTCCGCAACTCACGCGAGCTGGCCATCCGGATCTATCAGCTCAAGGCGCACGAAAACGTCAAGCAGGTCTTGGCGACGCCGTGGGAGTCCTTTACCGCGACCGAGATTCCTGAAGCGCTGAAGCCGTTCTTGGTGGTGCCGGCAGACACCGCGCCGCAGCTCCGACCCCAAGAGGACTTCTTCATTCGCCGCCAGCAGCGCCAGCGCTTCCGCTTTCCGCTCCAAAAAGGAACGCGAGCGCTCCTGGTGGTGGCGCGTGGGCGGCAATCGGGTGAGTCCTCACTCCAGCTCGTGGACGTTGGGGTCTTCAGTCGGGAAGTGGCGTTGTGCTTTCACAAGTACGACGTGTTTGTGAATCAGCGCACCTGGCCTTGCGCCAAGGACGGATGGGGTGACGAAGATTGACCATGCAGCCATCAAGCCGGGTGATGTGGAAAAATGGGACGTTCCTGACGCCCCAACACTTTCAACAGGCCGACCGATATGTAGACTCGCAGCTACGTCTTTTGCAGCGTGCCGAAGGACCGCTGAGCTGGGGAGTTCTCGACGTACGGATTGATCCCATCGCGCTGACCCAGGGGCGGCTCAAGCTCGATGGCTGTCAGGCGTTTTTTCCGCCACCGGACGGCTGCACGATCGACATTCCGGGGACCGACGTCGGGCCGGCAGAGCGCTCGCTGGTCATTCCCGATGGCGTCGCAGCGGTGGAGGTCTTCCTGACCGTGCCCACGCAGAACGCCGCCGACCGCAGCCAAGAGCGGGAAGTGGCGCTCGCTGATGCCTACAACAACACCAGCGTCCGCAAGATCAAGGTCGCGCAGAAGAGCTTGGGGCTTTCGCTGAGCGGCGAGCCACAGAAGAACCTGTCCGTCCTCAAGATTGCCGAGATCGAGCGCGATGAGCGCACCGGCAAGCCAACGCTGCGCCAGTCGTTTGCGCCCCCTTGTCTGGTCGTAAGTGCCGCCCCGGCGCTCCAGCAACTGGTGCGTGATCTGATTGGGCGCATGGCCAGCCTGGCCCGGACACTGCCAGAAGCCCGTCGGCTGCGTCAAAAAGACGAGTTCGTGATGTTCCTGCACGCCGTCACCCAGCACGTGGCTCCGCTCAGTCATCTGATCCAGGAAGCGGCCCCGCTGACCCATCCGGCGTATCTGTTTGAGGCGCTCTTGCGACTCGGTGCCGCACTATCGGCGTTTTTTGATGAGCCGGTCCCGTTTCCGCGCTACGACCACGCTGACCCCACACCGGGCTTTGCGACGCTGTGCAAGCAGATTGACACGATGCTCGGCTTTACCAAGCAGCCCGAGGATCAAGTCACGGTGCTGCGGCCCAAGATCGAGGGCGGTGACAACCGGATTTGGCTCGGCAAGCTACCGCCCGGCAAGCCCGCTGCAAACACCCCGGTGTTTCTGGCCCTGCGCGGGGACATTCCAGCCACCACCGCCGCCAAGCTGATCGACGAACTGGTCAAGCAGGGCAAGATTGCGCCTTCGGCGCGGATCACCGATTTTGTCGCTGGGTTTGCGACCGCCGTTCCGTTCCGCTACGCCACCGACCTATCACCCCGTCAGCAGGCCCAGCCCGGCATCTACTACCGGTTGCAGACCGATGACCCGCTGTGGGACGAAATCTGCAAAGGAGGCGAGATCGCGGTCTACATTCCGCGCTCGCTGCGAGGCGAGAAGCTGCCGACGCTGGAAATCATCTATGTCGGCTCTGGAGTGCCCCGATGAGCATTCCCCAGGAAGTCGCCCGCGACCTGCGAATGCACTACTTGCAGCTCCTACTGTGGGGGATCCAAATTCAGCAAGGACGGCTGGAGCCCAAGCACGCCCACCTGGTGCGGAGCTTCGCGCTCGACCACATCCGCCGCTGTCAGTCGCTGCTCGCTGGTGCCGGGGTGCTGCCGCATCGCAACCGCCGAGAGTGGGAAGCGTTTCAGGACGCGGAACGAACGCTGGTCGGATTCTTCGACTGGGCCGGTCGTGGCCAGATGCCGGAGCAGTGGGAGCCGCTGCAAACCGAGCTATACGGCAACGAAAAGGTCGGCGAGCTGGTGATGGCGCAGATGGAAGCGCTGGCCCAGAGCCAAATCGGCAGTGACTACCCCACCGAAGCACTAGAGGTGCAAGCACGCTGTCTGGAGCTGGGATACTGCGGACTGTCGGCCACCCGTCGCATGAGCCAGCTTCAAATCGATGATCTCAAGAGCAAGCTCACGGCGGCGCTGCGCAGGCCGCTTCCGGAGCTGTCCCCAGCGCTGCCGCAACTGCTGCATGGCTCACAATGGCGGCCACGAATCGGTCCGCTGGGAATCGTGGGCACTGCGGCGGTCCTGCTCGCCGTCCTGGGTGGCGGTCTGCGTCTGATGATTTATCTCCGAACCGGCACGCTGGCTGCGCAGATTGAGCAGAAGCTGCCGACCTACGGTTGCCGCTGAGCCCAACTCCTGGAGGCCCGCGTGCTCAAGAAGCTTCTCTCTCTACTGCGCAACCAGGTGGTCCTGCTGCTGCTGGTCCTGCTCGTGCTGCTGCTCGTGGTGTATCTGGCCTGGCCGCTGTTTGGTGTCGCCAAGGTCTACCGCAAGACCGCCCTGCTGCTCACCGGTGCCAGCGGCCTGCTGCTGATCCTGGTCATCGCAATCCCGCAAGCCATCGATGCCATCCGACGCAGTCGCGCCTCGGTCGGAAGCATTGGCCAGGAACTCGACCGCGCCCTGCTCGCGCTCGCTGAAGAGTGTCCCGGTCGCGGGAGCTTGTTCAAGGTCGAGCGTGCCCTGCGGCTGCCGTGGGTGCTGGTGCTGGGCAGCCCCAACTCGGGCAAGTCGACCGCGCTTGCGCATGCCAACTTCGCCAGACCCTTTTCGGACCCGCAGGCGCGGACACCGCTGTGTACCTTCTGGCTCGGTCAAGGCGTGGTCTATGTCCATCCGCGAGCCCGGCTGCGCAGCGATGACACCCAGTGGAAGGGATTCCTTGGCTGGTTGGCGCATCAGCGACGGGTCGAGTCGGTGCTGGTCCAAGTGAGTGCGACCGAGCTGCAAGGACGGCAGAGCCATGAAATCGAGGCCTTGGCCGGTCAGATCCAGCGACGGCTGTGGGAAGTGGCTCAGCAGGTCCGGCCCGAGCTGCCTCTTCAGTTGATGGTCGCGCAGTGTGATCGGCTCGACGGGTTTGTACGCTTTTTTGCGGACCTGTCGGATGCCGAGCGCGTCGCGGCCTGGGGTCTGCCGATTGCCGAGGTACGTGACTCGGAGGTGCTCGGACCCTCACTTCTGCACGGCGTGGCTGGGCTGGTGAGCGCTC
>CALLYL010000893.1 GCA_937859535.1 uncultured Myxococcales bacterium | reverse complement strand
TTGCCTTGCGTCTTGGCGTGGACTTGGCGCGCAAGCGAATCCACCGGGCCAGCGGCGTGCTGGCCAAATGTCTCCGCCAACATCAACTGGACATCGTCCAGTGCGAGCGGCTCGAGCGTCACTTCATTCGTTTCCACATCGTGCTTACGCAACTGTTGAATCGTGGCTCGCAGCGGGTGGGCAGCGTCTACTTCGTTGTCGCGGTAGGCCCCCACGATCAGCAGGTGTCCCCGCTCCGCATCGGTCAACAGAAGCTGCAACAGCCACAGAGAAGCTGGGTCTGCCCATTGCAAATCATCCAGAAACAGAACCACCGGATGACCAGCCGTGCAGAAGACTCGCACGAAGTTCTGCATCACCAGTCCGAACCGGAGCTGCGCTTCCGTCGGTCCCAACGTGGCAACAGGTGGCTGAGGCCCCAGCACAAACTCCAGTTCCGGAATCAGATCAATGATGAGCTGAGCATTCGATCCGAGCGCAGTAGCGAGTCGACTCCGCCACTGACCAAGCTGCATCTCTGGCAACATGAGCAGGTGGCGCACAAGTTCACGAAACGCCTGCGTAAACGCGGCAAACGGCAGGGTTCGGTGTAGCTGATCAAACTTACCGCTGACGAAATCTCCACCCTGCCGAGCGATCGCCTGGTTCACTTCCTGAATCAGGACCGACTTACCCACTCCCGATGGTCCGCCCACCAGCAACAGCTCCGAACGGCCGCTGCTCACTCGCTCGAAGGCACCCATCAACGCCGCCACATGGCGTTCCCGACCATAGAGCTTTTGGGGAATCTGCGGCGTATCACTGAGGTCATGTCGGCCGAGTGGGAAGGCGAAAACGGTGCCGTGCAAGTTCCACTGGGACAGGCACTCCTTGAGGTCCGCGACGATTCCTGCCGCATTCTGGTAGCGAGATTCAGCCGCCTTGGCCAGCAGCTTCATCACCAAATCCGACACCACCTGCGGAATCCGAGGATTCCTCTGATGCGGCGCAACCGGTGTCACCGCAATGTGCTGATGCACCAGCTCCACTGGGTCTGTGCTCACAAAGGGCAGCGAACCTACGAGCATCTCGTATAGGGTGACTCCCAATGAATAGTAATCAGTGCGGTGATCAATGCTCCGATTCATCCGTCCAGTTTGTTCCGGAGACATATACGCCAGCGTGCCCTCGAGGGCATGGGCAGGCGTGCTGTTCTGAGTCTCCTGAGACAGATGGGACGCGACGCCAAAGTCAATGAGATAGACCTTTCCAGTTGCCTCTTCGAGCAGGACATTCTGTGGCTTGATGTCCTTATGGGTAATACGATGCTTGTGCAGTTCGGCTAGAATCTCGGCGATTGTCAGGGCAATCCGCAGACTGGTTCCCAGGTCAAGCGTCTTGCGATGAATATGCTCGCTCAGCGCCTTCGCGGTCAATCCCTCCAATATTAGCACAATACCATTGCCATATTTCTCTATCGAATATGCTTTAATGATATTTGGCATATTCAATTGTCGCAAAATCCCAAATTCGTGCCTAAGCCGCGCCAAATCACGCGGTCGGGGATACTCACTCCGTAGTAGTTTTGCCACCACTGGCATATCATCGACAATGCGATGACCTTGAACAATAATCGTCGATATTCCTTCGTGAAGAACGGTGGTAAACTCGTAACCAGGGATAGATATCATTTGCCTGCCGCTTTGTTTGGTAGTTCCTACAGAGGCTGCCAGATTTCTAGGCCACGATTGGATCGACACGTCCGAATTTCGGCCCTGAATCAACTCACGCCGCTCATTCCAGTTTCACCTACTTCATCTACAACTCATTCCGTCACTGCACGTCGTTTGATTAATCCACAAGAGACGAAGTAAGACAGGTACTTGGCGATCAACTCGGCGTCAATCGTCGGCACCACCGTCCCCGAGCCAGCCAACGCTTCATGAGTCCGGGTGTTCGCGCAAGCTTCTGTCCGATAATGCGCTTCGAGGATGGTATTTCGACCCTCGTGTACTTTTTCGAGTAAATACGAAGTGATCGGATAAAGAGCGTTATCGGGAGAGCATGTGGCCAATGCTTCGAACCAATCCGCTGGATCGATCCGTCGCACCGGGAAGCCAAGTGCATTGATGGTTTCAAACATGTCGTTGTGTCGAGCATCTTTGTCATGGTCTACAACGATATGATAAGGTCCGGTTCCACCGGAAAGCGATATATGTGCTATCGCGTTGGCTGCAAAATCAACGGGAGTGACAATCCAATACTTCTCAGGGAAATTTGGATAAACACCCATTTGGATGCAACCGCAGATCATCCGACAGAGAAGGTCCGCTATGTTTGCGATGCCGGTTCGGCTGCTTCCCTCGATAAATCCGAGACGATAGATCCCAGCCCGGAGTCCGCGAGCAGCAGCGGCCTGCACTAGTCGCTCGGCAATCCACTTCGATTTCGCATATCCATTTTCAATGGCCATAATAGCAATGCTTGATTTGATGTCATAGTCCTCCAGTACATCGTTAATACCGAGCAATGCCGCCGTCGCACCGAACAGCCCAGCGGTTGAAACATACTGAAGCGTCTTCGGGCTCCCAGCGCACGCGAAGCGCAGCACGTTGTGGGTTCCGTCGACGTTTGGCCCCTTCACGAGCGCGTATGGTTTGGAGTAGTTGATGTCCGCCGCACAGTGATAAACGGTGTCCACTTCCAACGAGAGACGTGCGTACTCTGCGGCCGCCAACCCCAACGTCACGTTCTCGATATCGCCGGGGATCGCGCAGACTCGCTCGAGCACAGAGACCGCCAGTCCGTAGTTTTGGAAGGTGTGTTCCAACCGCTCTCTGGCACTCGCCTCCGAATCACTACGCACCAGACAATAGACCTTCAGCGTGGCATCACGGCTGAGTAACTCTTGGAGCAGGGCAGCGCCCATGAAGCCGGTTCCTCCCGTAAGCAGAATGATCTTGGGAGTCGCCGGACCGGCCACAATCTGCAGCGGAAAGTCGTCCTTCAAACGCGCCTCTTTGGCGAGATCGACAACCTCCGCAGCAGTCGTGAAATAGGGAGAGCTCAGGATGGCTTCGACAGCCGCATCCATAGCAGCAGGAGTCGGATTCACATACACCGTTCGGGCCGGAACCTGCACGCCAAACTCGGTCTTCAGCGCCATCAACAAATGCGCAACATCCATCGAGTTGCCGCCCATCTGGAAGAAGTGATCGTGCTGCTGGATGGTTCCAAGTGGCAGATTCAGTGCCTGATCGAACAGGGTCGCAATCTGCCGGGTTCGATCCGTCAGCGGCTGGCTGCCGGTTCGTTTGGCTGTTGGCAGTGGCAGCGCAGCGCGATCGATCTTGCTACGGTTTGCCTTCATCGGCATCACGTCAAGCTGCACGTAGATGGGAGGCACCATATAGTGCGGCAACTTCCCAACCAGGAATCGAGTCACCCCTTCCTGACTAAGCCCCTCTGGGTCTGCACCTGGTCGTGCCACGAAGTAGCCAACGAGCGTCTTGGATCGCTCCAGACTGGGAGTCTGGAGTTCCACAACCGCTACCGCCGCATTCTGCACACCAGGATGTTCGCTCAGCGCGTGCTCGATGGCTTCGATCTCGATCCGATAGCCTCTGACCTTGACCTGATTGTCTCGTCGGCCAACAAACTCTAGCAAGCCAGTTTGAGCATTCTCCACAACGATATCGCCGGTGCGGTACAGCGTCTCATCACTCCAGGGGCTGCGGATGAACACTCTTGCGTTGAGTTCCGGCTTATGCAGGTAGCCACGACCTACCCCGATGCCACCAATACACAGTTCCCCCGCTTGGCCGGACGGAACCCGTTGCAGTGCCTCATCGACCACGTAGGTATGAACTCCGGGCAGCGGCACACCAATGGGAACGCTGTCCTCGCTTCCCATGAACCGATACGTCGTTGCGCAGACTGTGGTCTCCGTAGGACCATACGCGTTAAAGAATCGTCGTCCCCCTTTGGCCCATGCACGAGCCACGGCAAGCGGGCAGGCCTCGGCTCCTGCCACCACCGTGTGCAGACAAGCCAAGTCCTCTTTTGCGTCCAGCATCGAGGCCAGTAACGAAGGAGGAATGCAGATCCAATTGATGCGGTTGCGAGCAAGGAAGGTCGCCAAGGCGCGCCCGGGTAGCATGTCCGTACGGGCCCCCAACACCAACGTTCCGCCGCCTACCAGCGCCGTAAATATCTCCCATACCGCAGCATCAAAACTCAACGAAGAGAACTGAACCACTCGACTTCGTTCAGAGATGTCAAACAGCCGAGCACTGGCGTCTGAAAGGTTGAGCAGGCCACGATGCTCCACCATGACACCCTTGGGAATGCCCGTGGAACCAGAGGTGTAGATGAGGTAGGCCAGATCGCTGGGAGTTGGTGCACACGCTGATTCATCCCAATCATCCCGAGGTGCCTGCCACGATTGATCTTGATCGAGTAGTAGCACTCGCAGCGCGCCCGGCTCGAGCGCAGACAAGGCGATGTCGACACTGAACTTTCGCTGAGTCAGCACAACCTTCAGCCCGGTATCACGAATCATGTACGACAGCCGCTGCTTCGGCAGATCCGCATCGAGCGGAACGTAAGCCGCTCCGGCCTTCAGAATCGCCAGGATCGCCACCATTGCAGTCGGAGATGACTCAAGACAGATACCCACAAAGGAACCCCGGGACACACCAAAGCGCTCCCGAAGACAGGCCGCCAAGCGGCTGGACTGCACGTCCAGCGTTGCGTAGCTCATCACCGAGCTACCAAACTCCACCGCGCCACGAGTGGGATGTTCTCGGCTGATCTGCCGTATCCGAGCCACGACAGTCACTGTTGAGTCAGGGCCAGAATCATCCATGTTCGTATTCTACTTGATTCCATCAGAACCCGTCTAGCGGGAACCGATAGCTGGCTGCTATTAAACCCCAGCTTTGCAAAAAGCTCGGTTCTCACCACACGACTGACATAGCAGTTGTGGTAGGTCTAACTTGATGCAAGCCTGATTATCTGCCGAATTACCTACAGCAGAGAATCAATTTGATTGCAATTCAGATGCAAAACTGTTCTATAAACACAGAGGAAGCGCGCCCATGGCGCACTCACCTCAAGTGACTCTACGATACTTCGCGTTTCTCCATCACGCGAATATATGGCAGAGTGGCTGATACCGTCTTAATCAGCCGAAAGCTGACGCGCTGCCAGTCAATTGCAGCATCATAGACAATTTCGGTTGGAATTTGATTTTCATTCAGCGCTCGGAGCATCCGCAATAATGGCTGGACCGTCGCTGAGTTCATATACTCCAGCGCCAAGAAGTTCATTATCAGCTTATGACCTGAGAGCTGCGGGATCAGACCACGAAGAAACTGGCCAACGCTATTTTCGGGATCCTGCACTTCACTGCTCCCCTGCCAACTGACGGTCGTTGCCAGCGGGCCAGCCTCAACAAGGAGAGTCAGTTCGTCCCATTCAACCTTTTGCGTCTCAACGCTCATGATAGTCCTCTGGTTGCTCGAATCGTTAACACATGTTCCTGATTCGTATATGTGTAGCTCAGATCGAACTCTCCCTCGTATCCTATCCGATAGAGTCCGAGCTGACTGCCCTGAGAGTTTCCAGAAAGCAGCTCTTCGAGACGCTTAAGATAAAGGGTCTCGCGATTTGAAGATACAGAGAGTTGATCAATACGAGTTTGAACTTCACGAAGGTTATCCTCCGACTTTATCGGATTACTAACCTCAATAACCATTTCAGACGGAGTCACCGACACATTAAAATGCGCATGGGGCGAAGATTTTGATATTTCGCCATACTTAATCGCATTACCAACCAACTCCGCTGCAACCATGCTCGCGCTGTAGCGAAATGCATCAGGCAGCTCGTCCAGTTCATCCTCGATAAGGCGTTTCACCTTACGAACGAACTGCCAAGTAACTGGAATATCCATACTAATATTTTTATTCATATCTGCCTTCATTTAATATCGCCTGAGGGCGGTAACTGTAGAACACTGGTATCTTGGTAGGTCGCTAAGCAGCGGGGCCAGACGAGCGAGCGGAAGCAAGTCCATGCTCTGAACAGCAAAGCGACCGTGACAATCCTGGGACGAACTGAAACCAGACGGATGGCACATGCTCGCTACTCGACACCATCTCTGCGCTGCCTAAGCAAAGCGGAACTCCCGCAGCTCCATATTACTACTTTTTCTGTCCGGCCGGATCTACAAAAAGAAACCTGCCCTGAAGCTGTCGTTAGGAAGGGGGCATCTCCGACGGTGGCACTGGCAGCAGGTCAGGTTGCGAGTCATGCAGAATACCATCAGATCGGGGTCGCAAGGTATAGGTTGATGTATTCAGAATACCACCTCATCCAGACTCTTCTCATGCGTGGAGGAGCATTCTGTCCTGAGTCACTCCGTGCCCACCAGAGTGACCGGTACAGCGCAAGCGGAAGAAGAGCGTGCGACGTGCTACCTGACTCTCACCGCTGACGCTACGGCACCTGATTCCCGTCAGATTTCTCCGTGGTGCTGTCCCATCGTCGTGTTTGACCTACACAGCGCCTTCGTTGCGGACCGCCCAGCATGGCATCGATCCACTCCGCACGGACAGATAGCGCGGTCCCGCAATGATCGGGCGCGGACGCGAGCTACCTTCAGGTGCACTGCCTTGCTCATGACGCCCCGGTGGCGGTCTCAGAATTAAGCCATCTCCGACGTCAAATGCCCCATGTGGGTCGCGGATCTCAATAGCGATGGAAAGATGGATCTGGTCACTGCGAACTCGACCGCATCCAGTTACAGTGTGCTCCTTGGAACCGGTACCGGGACGTTTGCGACACCGGTCACAACGACCCTATCGGCATCGCCATCGATGTTGGTGTCCGGAGATTTCAACAAGGATGGAAAGCCAGATCTGGCCTTCTCTTCTCCCGTTGGAAACGCAGTCGCCATCCACCTGAACAGCGGCAGCGGCAGCTTCTCTGCTAGTGCTCCCATCGCGATTCCGGCCGGATCGAATCCGGCGTATCTCGCAGTGGCTGATCTCAACGGCGACGGAAGGCAAGACTTAGTGACTGCAAATCAGGGCAATGACACCGCCAGCCTGTTGCTCGGCAACGGAACCGGTGGATTTACTGTGGGCACGCCTCTTACCACCGGAAGCAGCCCGCGGAATCTAGTCGTTGCGGATTT
Source organism: uncultured Myxococcales bacterium (assembly GCA_937859535.1). Classification (GTDB taxonomy): domain Bacteria; phylum Myxococcota_A; class Polyangia; order Palsa-1104; family JAEUJZ01; genus JAEUKA01. The sequence goes on along the minus strand of CALLYL010000893.1, from coordinate 3,761 downwards.
GAATGGCGATAAACTGCTCGACCTGGCGGTAAGCAATGGGCTGGCCAACACGGTCAGTGTGTTCTTACAGCGCTGTCAGTAGGAGGCTGTGCTCCTCCTGAGATGGCTCCTTTGTGTTCCCACCCAACGCAACCAATTCGAGCCGGGAGCTCCAACCTCGGATCGGATTCTACGGGAGGGGTTGCCCGAGTTCGGACCCCCCGCTCAACTCCACATTCGCCCACGCCGTGAGGGGGAAGTTACGGGTGTTGCTATCTGATGCCAACAGCCGATCCATCTGCTAGGGGGGTCTCGAATCAACGGGCGGTCGGGCCGGAAAGCCTGGTCGCACCAGCTCCGCACGCTTTAGAACGAGCCACTCCCTTGCTTGTTCGAAGTCGGCGCAAAAGGCACTCATTGCCGGAGTCCCCGTCAGCAGTCTCTGCGCATTGGTAAACAGCGTAAAGATTGTGCGAATGGCCAGGCTGGCACCAACAACCACGATGGGAACGCGCTGAGACTTGGTCCGAAATGCGACAGCGGCACGCTTGCGAACCTCGGGGCTGGAGGAAACCCCTCTGCGAACGTCGGCCAGAACTGCAAACGTCGGATTATCCACTGCTAACCGCTGAAAGATCGCGATGTATTGAGTGAGATCCGCCTCACTAAATTCGCCGTTTGTCTCCAGCAGCAAGATGCCATCTTCGATCCGGTAGCGATGACTCCCAAGAGACGTCCATTGGTCCATCGACCAGCAGTATGCCACGTCTGTGGTCAATTCTTGACTCTTCAAGTCCTAATAATTTATCGAGACTCACTCCTAAGGATCAGCTCCATGGAACCACAGCGTATCTAAAATCCACCACGCAAACCCAGCGACGGCAAAATCCAATTGAATCCCAGTAGCTCAGGGTCTTTCCTTCCTGCGGCGAGATCATCGCTACTCGGATACGCCAGGTAGAGATTGGTGCGTGAAAAGGTTGCGTTCACCACTTCCAGAAAGGCGTGCAGATACCACTTTCGGAAGATCCAGCGCTTATCGATCCGAACATCAAGCTGTACATAGTTTGGCAGCCTGATGTTGTTGCGCAGTGCATCACTCGGACGATGGTCGGCGGCCTGCTGAAGCGGAGAGCTTGGGTCGGTGTCCATCGGAACCAGTGTCTCGGGTCGACCTGTCGTAAACTGAAGACGTACACCAGCTACGAATCCACGCGGCAGCCGTGCCTGCGCAACCACCTGCAATACATGTGTTTGATCGTAGTCCGCAGGACGGACTCCGCATGGATAGGAGCGCTCCGAACGACTCAGTGTGTAGGCAATCCAGCCACTGATGAGGCCGACGCTGCGGCGAAGCCATACCTCCATTCCGTACGCTTGGCCATCAGCAAGACGAACCAGCGTTGCGGTCGTGCCATGCAGAGACTCTGGTGGCGGCGCAGCACAAATCGAAGATCCCAGCGGAGGCATATCGGTCATGTTGAAAAAGCGCTGATGATATCCCGAAACCCGAAGCGACAGCTCCCCCGGTAACTTCGTCTCTTCGCTGATCACCGTCGATTGTGCCCGCTGAAGTCCCAGCTTGAGCGCAAACGTATCAATTCCGGGTAGCAGCACCGGGAAGGAAGGCGGCTGCTGATACACTCCGATCGCGGCCTGAAACGAAAGCCAAGGCGTCGCAACAAAACGAAGCTGAGCGCGGGGATCGAATCCAATCAGTGTTTCATTTCCCACATGATAGATGTCGATCCGGCCCCCAGCGCTAAGCAGAAGCCGCTGCGGCCACAACGCCAGCTCACTGTGCAAATAGAAGCTCGATGTGATTCCCACCCGGTTGTTGCCGATTTCCCCCAGCTCATCCGGAGTCGCATCGGGATCCTTGCCACTGACACGCGCCGGTCCTTCGGCATTGCGGACAAAGGCCAACGAGCGCAAGCCCACATCGAATCGCTCTCCAGAAAAACGGGCAACCTCGATCTCTGTACCCGCTTGAAGAACCAGCCTTGGCAGACGGAGGCGAACGAAACCACGCACCCCTGCCATCAGCTTGTCCACGCCACGTCCAGAGACATCCCCAGCCTGGTCGTAGCCTCCGTACAGAGCCGCTTCGCCAACCAGTCCCTCTCGTTCCCCGTGCACGCGGAGCTGGGCCCGGTGGAACATCATTCGCGTGCTCTGCGGAGAAGAATACTCAACGTCCTTATTAATAGACAGTGCAAGTGCATCATATCCGCCCAGCACTTGTAGGGTGAAGAATCGCCAGTCAAGTCGTACTTGATAGTCCCAATAGTCTAGCTGAATGCGGTTGTCGATCGCACGCAGCAGCGGCCCCGGATATCCATAGTGTCCAGAGACCGAAAGCCGAACTCCTTTGGGAAGACTCAGCTCGACCAAGCCGCCTACATCATACAGTCGCAGCGATAGATCCAGGTGTTGACCATCTATCCGAGCCGGTCGTGTCGTCGCTGATACGATGCCTCCGGCAGCCCTTCCCATGGTCACGTCATATCCGCTAGGAAAGAAATCAACTCGATCAATGAGCTCAGAATGAACCACTCCGCCACCGATGAGGAGATGAAACAACTGCGGCAGTCGCAGCCCGTCCAGATAGAATCCGGCAGTGCCTGGACTCGCACCGCGAATCGACCACAGCGGCAGTCCCGGAATCGGAGCCACCACTCCTGGCATGAGCTGGATCACACGAAATGGATCCCCAAGTGTGCCGGGCTGGGTGCGCACTGGCTCACCACTCACCGTGGAGGTTTCAGTGGATTTCAGGCGCTCTGCAACGACCCGAGCACTGAAGCTCTGGGCAGCAGAGTCCGCCCCCTCCTTCACGTCACCCGGCTGCGCCTGTGCAGTAGCTGCTGCCCCCAGAAGCACCCCCAGCAGTAGTGGACACTTTGCCACCACGTTATGATCAGAAAAACCCCAGCCAAAGTCAGCACTTATTTCAGGTTTTATGGGGCGCAGATCGACCCGCCGCCCACCAAGTCCACTCCGTCGCGAAATCGACACCGAACCAGCACCAAATATTTGGAGCAATGAGCAAAGGGAGTCGATGTAGGATGCGCCCCATGATCAAGAGAAACGCGCTGTCATGGGTTCCTTCCTCGTCGACGCAAGCTGGCTGGCAAGTGGCCGTTCGCATTCTCTCTACAGTCGTTGCCGGGCTAGCCATAGTGGCTGGACTGCTGCTAAGCGCCTGTCACCCAACGCCTGCCCCTGGCACGCCCTCCACAGACGACACCAAAGTACAGCTCATCCACTTTTCCGATTACCATGCCCACGCAATTCCGTTCTATAGCGAGCATCGCGCCGATCAAGGTGGGCTGGCCCGAACACTGGCCTACATTGAAACCACGCGATTGAAAGATCCCAACGTACTGGCGCTGTCCGGAGGTGACATGTGGAACAGCGGCACACCTGCTTGGTCCGATAAATACTACGATGGCTGTCGTGACTGGCGCTGGCTTGGTGAGTATGTCTCTGTGATGGCGTTTGGGAATCACGATGTCGATTATGGCTGGGACGCGCTTGTGAACTGTCAGAAGCAGAGTGGAATTCCGATTCTGTCCGGAAATCTGGTTGGCGCAGACGGCAAGTTGCTCCTCCACAGCCAAGGTCAACCCTACGTGGTGCGTCAGATCGCTGGAGTCCGCATCGGCGTCTTCGCACTGTCCGGAAGTGACTTTTCGAGGCTGGTCAAACCGGCCAACCTTCCGATAGGAGCCAAGTTCATTGACCCAGTGGCTGCCGCCCGCGAGATCGTGGCCACGCTG
>CALLYL010000892.1 GCA_937859535.1 uncultured Myxococcales bacterium | reverse complement strand
GGCATCAACGTTGACCAGCTCGCCAACGGAGCCACCGCTCTTAGCGGCATGTTGGCCTTCTATCAAGACGACAAGTACCGCGATGATCTGGCCCACGCTCGCAACAAGCTGGGCAAAGCGAACCAAGCGTTTGTCGACGAGCTGCGCAAGCAGCCAAACGGCATCGCACTGGCCAATGCGTTCATCAAAACTTGCAAGGCTCAGAACCAGCTCGATCGCAGCCAGGATTTGATCAACCGCTCGCAAGACATGGCGATCCTTGTCAACAGCGGTAGCGCCGCAGCGAAGGCACTGATTTCCGGCGGACCATCTGGGTACGGGTCTGGCATTGGGACCGAAGAGTTTCTGCTGGGTGGAGCCGCTCTGTGGATCGGAGCAAAGGCCCTGGGTGATGGCGGGCGTCGTCGTCGTTGGAATGATGAAGACGAGGATGACTTCGACGATCTCGGCGACAGCACGGTTCCCAAGTAAGGACAGCTAGCGGGGGGCTAGCTTCCCCAGAGAAGCAATCAAGTCAGAGGGAGAACACGAATCATGGGAAGCACACTTGCAGCATTGAACCTGGCGGCCATCATCGGAGCCACTGGGACGTTTCTTGAGGACTCGCGGCGCAACCGTCGACGGTCGATTTCCGCACAAGACAAAGCCGACGAGGCCCTTACGATGGCGGAAGACTGGACCAACAGCGCGGATCGCATTCGCCTGATTGATCCAAAGGTTCGCGACTACATCGCCGGCCTGTCGTATCCGAGCCAGCCGGTATCGGACACCCCGTCTGCTTTTGCGAGCACCCCGACGGTGATCGCTCGTCCGTTTATGACCGAGGATGAGGCCACCACGCCGACGTCCTATCCCCCGGCCGTGAACCTGTATGACGCCTACGGTCGGTTCATCAACCCGAGCGATGCGCAGCAGGGGGAGAACTTCCTTCACGGCCTGGTCCAGAACTACGGCGAGCTGCGTGCATCGGACCTGGGTGCCACGTTTGAAGGCGTTCCGAACAAGGCGAAGCTTCAGCACATCTTCCGGCATCACCGGGGATTGATGCAGGCGCTGGTCGATCTGGAGTCGGTCGGAATCAGCCAGTCGGATGCCAAAGAAGCTTGGCTGCGGTTCTACGACAGGACGCTATCGCGTGGCAGCACCGTGCTGTGGCGGTTGATGGAGGACTCTCCGGTCCTGTCTGCAAACGGAAGCTTCCTGACGTTCACGCTGCCTGCGAATTACCTACAGGTTGGCGACACTGCGATCCTGTACTGGACGCCACTGCTTCCGGCTGGTCTGGTGAACGTCGACTTCACACCGCAAGTGAAACTCGGTGATCTGAGTGGACTCACCCTTTGGGCACCGTATGCGTCTCTCAACCCCAACAATCTTGGTCTGTTGAGCGCATCACTGATTGACTGTGAGATGCGAATCACGCGACGCAGTGATGACCCGACGACTGGGAATGCCCGATTCGCAATTGGTGGTCACCTGGTCTGTGGTTCGGGAACCGTTCAGGGTGGCATGGGACTTTCCGCCGGGGTGAATGTGGTGCAGTTCAATCATTCCATCGACCAGCAGATTGCCCTCACCGGCACGTTCAGCGCCGCGATGTCGGTTCGCGTCACCGAAGGCAAGTTCATCCGCGAGACCTGATTCCTACACGAAGGAAAATACCACCATGCGCTGCGCTATCCTGTTTGCTCTGAGTCTTCTTGTTGGATGTTCGTCGCTGTTTACCAGTGGGGACATTCCAGAAGGATATCTGTGTAGAGAGGACAGCGCAGACGCATGCCCTTCGGGTCAGGTCTGTGACGTGAGCAAGGGCTGCTGCCGTAAACCTGGCAGTTCTTGTAATGGCCCAGACCTCGCGTCCGTGCCAACCGACCTATCCACACCGCCTGACCTGTGGGAGCCTTCGGGCTGCGCGGGGAAGGGGGTGCGGATTGCACCGGGATTGTACGGATGCGATGGTCCTATTGCCAAAGGTCAGGCGGGGTCGCTGTGTGCCGCTGGTTATACGCTGACGGATTCCAGTCTCTCACCATTAGAATTCAGTGAATGCGGGAAAATAAACGGCTTCTACTTAACAACGACATTGATCTATCATAGTGGCTTGGATGTGACGGTTCCGGTGCAATGTAACATTCAATTCAAAGATACATTGAATTGTACTCAACCGACGTCGACTTTTCGTTTTAGACTCGGCTGTGGCGGATTTCGATTTACTGGATATGTGGAATGCTACAAGTCCTGTGGAGCATTGTATCAGGCCGTATCATGCTATCGGCCAACTCCGATTGAGTGCTGGCCTGCGCAAACTCCAGGCATCATCGACGAATCCAGCAGCAATCCGAACATCGGCGTGCTGTGCAGAAAGAAGTGAGATGCCCCGCCGCCGAACATCGGGATGGCTGGCGGGAACGACGCTGACACTCGGTGCTGTTGGCGTCGTTGCGTATTTGTTGCGCCCGCGTTCGGCTCAGGCGAAGGCACTTACCCAATCCATGGACTTCACCGACTGGAAGCGAGCCAAGCTCACCGAATACTATCCTGACCTGCCTGCTACGGCATCGGCCAGAGAGAAGCGGGAAGAGGGTGGGGCCAATGCTCGTAGCAAGCTAATTCCAGTGATCACCCTGGATCAGCATCGCAGCGACCCAGTCAGGTATCCCTTTGCAACGGTCGCAGCAGATGACAATCTTGAAGGTCGAAAGATCAAGGTTGGGTTCGGACCCCGACTCTATCTGGCCGCGTATCCAAACGATATCTTTCGAATTTACGATACCGGCGGCAACTTTAGAGGCGCTAACAAGGTGATGTCTGGTGGCAATGAGCCATTTGATATCGCGGTAAGTTATTCAGGGTTGCGCAACAAGATTGGTGATCGACTGACGTTATACAAGGTCGATTGGGAAGACGTGCTGGCTTTTCCGCAGCGGCTCAAGAGGACGCCGAACACATGACGCGCAGAACTGTCACCGAGCGACTGCTGCGTGTTGTGGAAGCGGACTTCTACAAGATGCTGGGACGCACTCCTAAGCAACCGCAGCGGACCCGCGACTTTGTGGACGAGCTGCTCGCCAACGGGGCCAGCGCCAAGACTTCGGCTCGTGCGGCATGTGCAGCGGATGCCGAAGATCCGACTGTCTGCGCGGTGCCGATTCCCAAGACTCCTAACGTAAGTATGGCTCGGTCCAAACATCAGCCATTTGAATCCCCGCCGGTTTTTACCAAACCGTGCTGCGGTGCCAAGTCGAGCCCCCCCAAATCTGGACCTGTTCGAGTTCGGGAAGCACCTCCGGTCATCCGTTCGGCGCGAGAACTGAGTCTTCATCTGGGCCAAACCGAGCAAGGCAGCTCGGTCGACTGGTCGGCAGCGGAGCAGACCAACGCGTTTATGTTGATCACTGGTGGCAGCGGTTCAGGAAAGAGCGAGCTGCTGCGTTCGATTGGTGGGCAAGTAGGGGCAGAGATCCCGACCATCATTTTTGATGTTCACGGAGATCTGACGCTACCCGGCTTCACGTCGCATCGCTTGGGCAAAAGCCTCGGTGTAAATCCTCTGAACCAGCCTGCACCTGATGTTGGGCAG
>CALLYL010000891.1 GCA_937859535.1 uncultured Myxococcales bacterium | reverse complement strand
GCCGCCAAGTCGAGTAGCTGGGTGTTGCTTTCGCTCGGAAGTATCGAGGACAGCGCTGGCAATAGACCTTCGCCCAATCGCTTGCGCAAAAAACTGGCGACGAGCAGTGGCTGACTTTCCAGTAGTGCCCTGGTTTGCGACACCTCTTCGTCGGTCCCCAGCTCGCTGCTGTGTTGATCGAGCAGCTTGCCGAGCAGCGTTCGCAGCGAAGCGGACGAGGAACGACGTCCAAAAATGCTGCCCGTACACAGCACCACCCGACCCGAGCGCAGCCTTTGTACGAGCAAAGGCAGTCCACTTTGCGATGGCTCTCCCGTGGTGAGCGGCGGTTCGTCGTGGTGCGCCGAATCGGACAACCCGGCAGCGCGGTCTGGTTTTTGAGCAGAAGAGTGCTTTTTGGCCATGTCGGCCTTGGGTTAGCACAGCACGCCGACGCCATTCAACCTTGTTGAAGTTGACAGAGAGGTGACCTTTGCCATACGGCTAAAGCATGACCAAACGACTCGCTCTACTCGGTTCCTTGTTCCTGGGATTGACGTACGGATCGGTGGGCCATGCCCAGAGCGCCCATCCCAAGCCGCTTCTGACGGTCAAGCCCGACAAAGGCTACATTGATGATGCGATGGCTGTGACCGACGGTGGCGCAGTGCTCCTGTATGTCACGACCGATGGTGCAAAGTTTGCGACTCTGCGCGGAGTGGCCCTGCCACCGGGGCGAGGGCTCAACCCACAGGCTGCGATCGAGCCGCCTGCCCCACCGCCACCGCCACCGCCGCCACCTGCCGTGCCGGTGAAGGGAGGCAAAGCGAAGGCACCCGTGGCTGTCGCCCCTCCTGTGCCGCCGCCTCCACCGCCCCCGCCTTTTATGGAGGAGGCGCTCGCCAAGGAACTGGCAGCCGAGCCGACCAAGGCCAAGGAACTGCTCAAGGGACTGCCGCTCAACACCAACCGACTGCACCTGTTGCCGGATGACAAAATTCTGGTCGTGATGCGCGATCTAGAGACGGCGGGCCTGTACACCGCCAGCATCTACAGCCTGAAGACTCACGCCGAGATCCCAGTGCCTGGTGGCATCGGTCCTGCGTCGGAAATCAGCCTGACCACCATCGATGGTCAAAAAGCGATCGTTACTGCCAATAAGCCCGGCCCGCAGAGCCCCCAGAACCCGCAGAGTTTGCTCAATAGCGAGTACAAGTTTTCGGCATTCTCGGCCGCGACCGGCAAGCCGCTGGCCCAGCGGACCTACAAACTGGATGAGGATGGCAAGATCAACACCCCCAATGGGCTGGCGTTGCCGCTGTATTTCCTCGATGGCTTTGCGACCTGGGTGGTCAAGCAGGGCGGAGCGTTCGACAAGAAGAAGGATCTGCGCCAACCAGACTTCCTCGCATACCTGGATGTCTTTGGTGGCAAGGTTCGGGCTACGAGGCCGATCGCTGATCCTCCCGCGCTGATGGATCTCAAGCGAGTCCGGTCTGCTCACCATGAGTCGGTGGCCATTATCGCCGAGGACGGGACCAATCAAGTCGAGATCGTCTCGGCGTTAGAGCGAGGTCGTCCAGATGGTCCCATCGAAGCCCGAGATCAGTTGCCGCTCCCTCGACCAGCCGGAATCTACGACGCGCCCTCACTGCGCTTCAAGCGGCTGCGCCCCGGCACCTTGCTGCTGTCTCTGATGGTCGATCCCGTCAACGAAGACGCCGTTGCTGCCAAGCGCGCTGATCCCGATGAGGTCGACTTCTGTACTGTCGATCTTTCCGGCGACAAGCCCGGCCCTGCGCAGCGCAAGCTGACACTGCTGGCAGGTAAGCGCCCACTTGGCTGGGTTGCCTCGCCCTCTGGCCGGGTCGTCGTACTGCGCAAGCACAAAGGCTTTTCGCGAGGCGGCACCGAAGCGGAAGTCTACGATCTAGCCCCCTAGCAGCACATACGTCCGCCGCGCTGCGTCGGCAACGGCAGCCGCTACTGCAAAAGTTTTCGTTGGTTCGGAAGGGAAGCCGCCTACACGATGTGAGCTCGAAATCGTACGCGGCGGCAGGGCGCAAGCCCTAACAGGATGGGGTGCTACTTGCCTTTCTTAGCGGGCGGAGCCGGAGCTGGCTTTGCCTTCGCATCGGCATCGGCTTTTTTCTGCTTTTTGTCGTTCGTGTCCTGCTTCTTTGCCTTGTCTTTGGCCTTCGGAGACTTGTCACCCACGGTGGACCTCCTCTTGTTTGGGGAACGGAACGGAAATGAACAGACAGGAATCAGGTTATCACCTTGATTCGCCCACAGGGACCGATTTTGCTAGCGATTCCGGATGAGGTCGCCGGTTTTGGCGCAATGGCGCGCCTCGCAGTAGGCTGAGAGAATGGATCGCGCCGCTGACCTGCATGGGCCCGTTTGCGAACCCAGACCGGCCACTGTCCAGACCCCGCGGCCATCGCGAGGATTTCGGCTGCGGTGGGGGCTCCTGTTGGTGCTGGCGGGGCTCTGTGGGGTTCCGACGCAAAGGACTCTGTCCGCGCCGGAACAGCCGCTGTGCTTACAGCCGACGATCGAGGTCAAGAAGCGCGAAGGAGTCGTGGAGCTGTCCTGTGGGGGACTCGTACGCAACCGGTTCTTGGCAACGTTCGGACAGAATCCGGTCGGTCCGAAACTGAGAGAAGGGGACGAACGGACTCCCGAAGGCCGCTACCACATTTCCTCGCGGGTCGAGACACCACGTTTCCATCGATTCTTAGGAATCTCGTATCCCAATCCGGAGGATGTTCGCCGTGCCGAAACCCTCCACATCACCCGACTGGGCGGAGGCATTGGTATCCACGGCGTGAAGCAGTCGCTCAACGGGCTGGCGAGGGTCTGGCTGAGCGCGGGACATGCGTTTCGGCTCAATCGCTTGTGGGGACCGACCGATGGCTGTATCGGCGTAAGCAACGAGGATATCGAGACGCTCTACGCGGTAGCACGGGTCGGAACGCCGGTCCTCATCTCTCCCTAGGTCTCATGGTCTAGCAGTGGGTGGACGTTGTCTTTTTCGCAACGCCTGGGCGGGCGTCGTATAGTCCGCGCCATGCCGACTGTCCCCGGGTCCGTGCCGCGTCCGCAAGCGCCGCCCCCGCCGCCGCAGCAGAACAAGTTTCGTCGAGATCCTCGGCTGGCTAGCGTCTATGACGCCGAGATTGCGCCGGTCTGGACGCAGCCGTTTGGCAAGCTCCTGCTCGGGCAGGTGGCACCGCTCGATGGCAAAGCGACGCTGCTCGATGTGATGTGTCATACCGGCTACCCCGGTTTCGAGCTGCTGCGGCGTTTTCCCGAGGCCCGTTTGATGGCCGTCGATCCCTCTGCGGCACTCATCGAGCTGGCGCGGCGCAAAGCCGGTGAACTGCTGAGTCGACGGGTGTTTCTGCGCACCGAGCTGGGAGAGCCCAAGCTGCCGTTTGACGAGGCGGTCTATGACTTGGTGGTCTCGAACCTGGGGCTCTACGACTCGGCGCAGCCGCACCTGCTCTTGCGCGAGCTGGCACGGGTGGCCAAGCCGGGAGCGCAGGTGGTGGCAACGCTGCCGCTACGAGGCACCTTTGCCGAGTTTTATGCGCTCCTTGAATCTGAACTCGTTGGACGAGAGGTCGAGCAGCAGCGCCTAAAGACCCATCTGCTGAGCTGGCCCGATGTCGACACGGTACGCGGCTGGGCGCGGCAGGCCGAGCTGCAAGACGTCGAGCTGGTGATTGCACCGTTTTCGCTGCTCTTTGCCGGGGCCGTCGACCTATTTTACGCGCCGCTCATCGAGTTTGGACCGCTGCTGGCCTGGAAGGCGCTGTTTTCCGATGGGCTTGGCGGCATGCAGCAAGTCTTTCAGTCGCTGCGCGATCGGATCGAGCAGATCTGCTCACCGGCACCAGCCGATCAGAGCGGGCTGCATCCAACGGTACGCAGGCCACTCGTGCTGACCGTGCGGGCGGCCTGTCTGCGAGCGCGGCGACCCCTCTAAATCCGACTACGAGTTGTGCGGCTGGAGTGGATCGGGCTGGCTGAGTAGCTTGCGGATTTCGCCGCGAAACTCCCAGTGCCAGCTCTCGCTCGGGACGGTGCGCTGAAAGCCGTAGCGATATCCGTGACGACCGAGCCAGCTACGCACTCTGGGCGGCCTGGTGTCGATGTCGAGCGCATAGCCACTCTGGTGATTGGAAAAGCCAGGCCTTGCAGCGAGAGGTCCGCGTCCTTTGCGATACAGGTCGAACACTTCCTGCTGCTGGTCGTTGGTTCGGAAGCCGCTGTTGAGCTGGAGCTGGATGCCAAACCGCCGTGCCGCTTCTTCCATCCGGAAATAGGCCAGCGCGGTGTGGACCTCGGCGCGAACCTTGGTTTGCGGCACGCTCGGCATGTCGACAATCAGCAGCGGTCGGTGTTGGCCGTTCTGATAGCCCAGCACAGGCTCACTGACCAGGCCATGCTTCGATTCGATCATGGCACCCACCACCGCAGCCGACACCCACGAGCGTTCCTCGCCAGCTTGTCCTGCCAGCTTGAGAGGGCAGTTGGCCAGTACCGCAGCAATGAGCAAAGGAAGGGCAGACATTGGGTTCATCATAGAAACACTTACGGAAGTGTGGAAGCTGCAAATTCTCGAAATTCGCCGGTTTTTCCGGTGACCCTCGCCAAATTCCGCAGTTCTGGTCTAAGCTCGCCGCCGCATGTGGGCAAAAGTCGCCGCAGCTTCTCGCTGGCTCTCCGGGGACGTGCGTTCTCGTGGGTGGCGACCGCGTCTCGGCGGACTGCTGGGGGCGCTTGCGGTCCTTTGCGGTTCGTCGTGTAGCGAGGTTCCCGAAACGAGCACGCCACCGGTGAGGACCGAGGTACGACAACCGACCACTCGACCTCGGCCAGCGGCCACCGAGACGATCTGGCCGGGCCACTTGATCGTGGAGCTGCGATCGGGCGAGCGACTGCCGAGCGGTCCGTCGATGACCGGGGACAACACCGTTCTGCCGAGTGCTGGGGCCATGGCGATCGAGCTAGGTGGCGAGCGGCTCGATGTGGTGCGCGAGTTGTTTCCCGAGCCGACGGACAGTCCGCCCATCCTTGGCAAAGATCCCCAGGCGGGGGCGATCGTGCTGTTGCGGCGAACGGGGGCCGATGAAGACGCGACCCGTCGGCTACTCCATGTGGTGGCGAGCGATGTCAGGGTCCGCCGCGTCGAGCCCGACCGTGTTCGCTATGCGACGGTGGTGCCCAATGATCCGCTGTGGTCCTCGCAGTGGGCGCTGCCGCTCATCCGGATGCCCGGGGCCTGGGAGATCACCAAGGGTTCCGAGGACGTCACGGTCGCGGTGCTCGATACCGGCATCGTCCACAATCATCCCGATCTTGAGTCTCGCCTAGTCGCCGGATATGACTTCATCTCACGGCCCGACAGTGCCGATGACGGCGACAACGTCCGTGATAACGATCCCACCGATACGGGTTCGGTCGACGGCAATCGGCTGCATGGCACCCACATCGCGGGCATCATTGGGGCAGTGACGGGCAACTCGCTCGGCATGGCGGGCATCGATCAGAAGTGTCGCTTGCTGCCGGTCCGGGTTCTCGGGGTGCGCGGCGGGGATGGCATCGACAGCGACATCTCGGACGCCCTGCGTTGGGTCGCCGGGGCCAAGCTCGGCACGATTCCCGTCGTTGGTCGGCATGTCGATGTCATCAACATGAGCTTCGGTGGCCCGGGGCTGTCGTTTACCTTGCAGCGCGCCATTGATGAAGTCATGGCGCAAGGTCTGCTGGTGGTGGTGGCGGCTGGCAATGGCGGGACCGAGGCAACCACCTACTCACCGGGCGGACTGGACGGCGTCATCACGGTCGGTGCCTCGGATGACAAGGGCCGGCGAGCGGTCTACTCGAACTATGGTCCTCGGGTCGATTTGCTGGCACCGGGCGGGGGCCTCTCGGAGTGGGACTACGAAACCGACCTGGCGGGGCGGCCTCCGGAGGGCATCTTGTCGACCTATCGAGATGAAGGGATTGCCGAGCCGAAGCGGCCCCCCTTTACCTATTCCGCGCTGACCGGCACCTCGCAGGCGGCACCGCATGTCGCGGGAGCGGCGGCCTTGGCTCGATCGCTGCTTCCAGGGGTGCGACAGCGAACGATGGGGCTGCTCCTGCGGACCGCTGCCGATGCGCGCTATCGCTGTCCTGCCGACGAGTTGTCGGGCTGTGGCGCGGGGCTACTGGATGTCGAGACGTTGCTGACGCTCACCCAGTTGCAGAAGCGCTGCGGCTGCCAGGGCGAAAAGTACTGTGTCGACGGCATGTGTCTGGATCCGCCGCAGATCCACGCCTCGGTCTGGGATACACCACTGGTTCGCGGCGGGTACTGCGAGATTTCTTCACGAGCGGAGTCTCCACTCACGTCGGCGTGCTGGTTGGGCGCTTGCGCGCTTGTGCTGCTGGGCCTGTTTAGGTTAAAAGCCAGACCGCAAGCATGAACAGCGACGATGTGGTGGTGACTGGGCTTGGGGTTGTGTCGGCGCTTGGCCCAGATGTGGATGCGTTTCGAGATGGGCTCTTTGCGGGTCGCTCGGGTATTGCCCCTCTATCGCTGTTCGATTGTAAGGATGCCCGCAGCCAGCTCGTGGCGCAGGCGGTCGAGCCGAGACTTGATGGCGTGATAAAGACGACGCTCTGTTCGCGTCCGGATCGCTTTGGAATGGCGGCGGCGCTGTCTGCGGTGAAACAGGCTGGGCTCACGGCAGTGGATCTGCAACAAGCGGCGGTTCTCTTTGGGACGGGCACCGGTGGGGCTTCGGAGACAGAGCAGTACTTGCGGGGCCTGCACGGTGGAGCGACGCCATCGTCGAGCTTGCTGGTCGCTCATCAGCCGGCAAGTGTGACCGATCTGGTGGCGCGGCATCTCCGAGCACGCGGTCCACGGACGACCGTGATGACAGCGTGTAGCTCATCGGCCATCGCGATTGCCCAAGCACTCGATTGGATTCGGCTTGGTCGCTGCGAGGTTGCCCTGGCGGGTGGTGCCGAGGGTCTATGTCGGCTCACCGTCGCAGGCTTTGGGGCGCTGCGGGCGACCTCTCCGGAGCCGTGCCAGCCATTTGATAGGAACCGCAAGGGGCTGAACTTGGGGGAAGGGGCGGGGGTGCTGGTGCTGGAGTCGCGGCGGTCCGCCGAGCGTCGGGGCGCTCGAATCCTGGCGCGGCTGCTCGGGGCAGGGCTTAGCTGCGACGCACACCACATGACCGCACCGCAGCCTGCGGGACTTGGGGCGAGGGATGCGATGCAGGCCGCACTCGTGGATGCGAAGTTGTCGGCTTCGGCGATTGGCTACATCAATGCTCATGGCACCGGGACGCCGCACAACGATGCTGCCGAGAGCCACGCCGTCCGTGATCTCCTGGGGGAACGAGCGGGGCAAGTACCGATGTCATCGATCAAGTCGATGGTTGGTCACACGCTGGGCGCGGCAGGTGCGATCGAAGCGGTGGCATCGGTGTTGTCGCTACTCCATGGTGTGCTGCCACCAACGAAAAACTTGCGCGATCCAGAGACGGAGTTTGGCCTCGACTACATTCCTGAGCTGCCTCGGCACCAGCAGGTCGAGGTGGTGCTCTCGTCGAGCTTTGCGTTTGGCGGTAACAATGCCGCGCTGCTGTTCGGTCGAGGCTAGGTTCGCACAGCGACAACGGCAATACGCGCCTAGACAACCACATTCTCGTCGGGCTACGCTAGGTGGTAAGCCCTTGTCGAAGCTAGCCGCTATCTCAGTCCGCCTGCGCAGCTTGTTCCGGTCTACCCACCAGAGCAGGTCGGGCGATGTCGTAGAGAGTCCCCAGCTTCGGCACCTGCGTGAGCGGTTGTTTCGGTGCGCCGTGCAGATTCTCGATGATGCGGCGGGTGCCGAGCAGGTCGTAAACCAAGCACTCCGCCAGGCCGAGCACGGGGGGCACGAGCTGACGTTGGCAGAGGGCAGAGACCCTCTCGATCCGACCGCACCGCTGCCCGAGTCTGATTGGCTGCTGCGGCAGGTGGTTCGGCTGGCATTGCAGCGACTGAAGGCTCTGTCGATTGTCCCGGTGCTACCGCCGATTCCGGCCAGCGCGCAAGCCGGCGGCGAAGCAGAGACAGTCAACCGTACGACTGGCAGCCCTGGCGAGTCTGCAGCGGTGGAAGCGACGGGCAGTTCCGAACACCAGCGTCGCGATCGGACCGCCCGCGCACTTCTGAAGCTGCCCGTCGAGATGCGCGTCACGCTGATCTTGGTGCTGATGCAGGGGCGGTCGATTCCCGAAGTGGCCTCGCTCCTTGGCAGCAGTGAGACGACTTGTGCATTCTGGCTGAGCCATGGACGTAAGCAACTGCGACGGGCACTCCAGCGGGATCTGGCACCCGGCACAGAATCTGGGGGACTTCTGAGAGTCCTTGTTTCACCGGAGACTCCTTATGACCTGCGCGGAAACAAGAAGGCAATTGCCCGAGCCTGAGCCAGCGGTCA
The DNA here is from genome assembly GCA_937859535.1 of uncultured Myxococcales bacterium. Classification (GTDB taxonomy): domain Bacteria; phylum Myxococcota_A; class Polyangia; order Palsa-1104; family JAEUJZ01; genus JAEUKA01. The sequence continues at coordinate 6,793 of CALLYL010000891.1, read as the reverse complement.
TCGCTCAGGTGGACGATCATCTGGCGCTGTGTCCGCCTTGTCGTGGGGAACAAGCAGCCCTGCGCGAGGTCGACCGTCGGATCGAGCAGCTCGGTCAGCATCGGCTGCGTCACGCGGCCCAAGTGCTGAATGCGTCCGTGATCGTTGAGCCGGACAAGCTCGCCTTAGACCGTGCGAAAGGCTCGCTGTGGCGAGTGGCGGGAGTCTCCGTCATCGCAGTGGCCGCGCTGTTTTTGACCCTCCTGGTGTTCTTCCACCTGAGGTGAGTTCGATGTCCGAACTTCACGAGCAGCTTGTTGAGTGTAGCGATGCGCTGCTGGCGAGTCTGTCTCATAGCGGAGTGCTCACAGAGGCCAATTCTGCTTGGGACAGACTGCTCGGTCACAGTCGTGCAGAGCTTATCGGACGGCCGTTACAAGAGCTGCTCGAACCGAGTGATCGCGAACTCTTTTCGCAGCAGATTCAGCGCGTGATGAGCGACGGCCTATCTTGCTCTGAGGAGCTTCGCTTCCTTCGCAAGGACAGACAAGTCTGTTGGGTATACCTCAAGGCTACTTCCAGCGTGGGCTGCAACGATGGTCCGGCACAGGTACCTCAATCCGGCAGGACGGAAGCTCCTCAACCTGCATGGTACGTCGTGGCAGGGTATGTCGATCGACGAGCTATCGACCCCTCACTATCGCGAGAAAATTCGCAAAGAAGCGAGTCCTAGAGCCATTGAAGTCGGGATCTGGGAGGGCGAAGGAGGGCTTCTTTCGCGTGACGGTGTGACCATTCCTGTCTCGCAGGTCATTGTGCCGATTCGTGACAAGGAAGGACGACTGCGAGCCATGGCAACCATTGTTCGGGACATGCGTCCGTATCGCCAGCTTGAAGAGCAGGTTCGCCATCAGGATGCGCTGCTTCTGGAGATGTCGACACCGATGATCCCGATCACAAGCTCCATTGTGGTGATGCCGCTCGTGGGCCGGATGGACAGTGCGCGTGCCGAGCATGTGGTGTCGACCGCGCTGGAAGGAGCGCAGACGAGTCAAGCGAAGGTGGTCATCCTCGACATCACTGGACTGCGTCACGTCGATACCCACATCGCCGGGGTTCTACTGAGCACCGCGAAGGCGCTACGATTGCTTGGGACAGAGACCATCCTAACCGGTATTCGTGCGGAGGTTGCCCAGACCATGGTCAGCCTGGGCATTGATCTAAACAGCATCATCACCCGCAGCACGCTCCAACGTGCAATCGCCAAAGCCCTCCGTATCACAAGTGGTACGCTTGCCGGACTGAAGGAGTCCGGCGATCTCACGTTTGATCTGATGGGCGGACCGAAGTCGTAACGGACTAACCGCCGGTTGCTTTCAGGCCTTCTTTGGCGAGCTCGTTGCGGGGGGCGATTTCGAGGATGTTGCGAAACTCTGCGGATGCTTCGGGATACTTCCCGAGCTTGAGCAGAGCCCACCCGAGGCCGCCGCGAACCTCGACATCGCCAGGATAGAGATCAATCAGCTTGCGATAGAGTGCGGTCGACTCTGCGTAGCGCTGCAGATTGTAACAAGCGAAGGCGAGTCGCAGGGTGGCCAGGTAGTTACCGGGTTCCAGCTTCAGAATCGCCCGGGCCTGGTTTTCGACATCACTCCAGCGACGAAGCGCTAGGTACGGAAGGAGGATTCCGAGTCGGGGCTCAACCGCTGCGGGGGCGAGCGCAATCGCCCGAACATACACTTCGGTGGACTCTGCATAGCGACCGAGTCGGTACAGAAGCCAAGCCTTGCGAAGGGTGACAACGTATGCATCTCGACGTGGGGCTGAAAGCTGATCCAGCACCGAAAGGGAATCAGCAAGTCGTCCGGTCGCTTCACTGTCATACGATCGCTGAATCAGCTCTGCATTGCCATCCGCACGCGCCACACCCATCCACAGGGACAGCGCGCCCACTGCCAGGAACAACGACTTTTTCATGACTTATCCTTTTGAGTATTCTCTTGCGTAGTAGGGGCGGTCACGCGCTCTGCTCGTATGGTTCGACCGCGCATTGTCACTTCGATACGTACCACTCCCAGACCCCGAGCGAGTAGTACCCGCGTACGGAGCCGGGGCTCACTTTCTTTTTCCTTGGCCGCAGACAACGACTGGGAATCGATCTGGAGGAGCTGCCCATCCCGTCGAGCCGACAGCTCAACCGTCACTCCATCCCGTGCCACAATCGGGGCCACAAAGTCATGGAAGAGCTGTAGCCACAACGGACGAACCAGTCTGCCCGGCAGCAGATCGCGCCAGCGCAGCGGCTCACAACTTTCCAGCGGAATCCGTGGCAGTGCGGTTCGCAGCAGATAGAGCACCGACCGTCGCGGACCACTTACATCATAGGTCGTCAGCAGATCATCAGTCAGTACATAGCGCAGCACGGTTCCATAGGAGAGCGATCGCAGCAGCGGTTGGCCGTAGACATCCACCTCGCAGACCACACGCTCCTCGCGATCACCGATCTGGAAACGCCACTCACCGCCGTGACCGGGGGCAAACGAAGCCAAAAAGGAGCCCCGTTCCTCATCCGGTTCGAGGTTGCGGACAACCTGTTTTTCGGTCGGAATCAGCGCGGTGTGCACCAACTGCTGGTCGCCATCCATCACCACCGCATCGCTGAATGTACAAGGAATGGTCGCCGCTCCCAAATCAGGAGTCGCTTGCAGGTGAATGTGCAGGTGTGGCTGTGGAGATCGTCCAGAACTGCCACACAGTCCCAGCACTTCACCGGCTTGTACGACTTGTCCCAAGCGTACTTTCACCGATCCGCGTGCCAGATGGGCCACCAAGGAATACAGACCGGGGCCGTGATGTAGCAGCACCAGGTTGCCCCAGTTTTGCTTGAGGTTCATCGAACCGACCAGGTTGTCTGGCACCTCGTTTTCAATGCTCACCACGGTTCCGGCGGCGGCTGCTAAAACAGGCAGACGAAAACAGTAATATTGATCGGGACGGGTGCCATCGCCACGAAAGGTTGTGCCATCGGGACCAAGAACTTCGAAGTCCCACGCATGACGCCAGCGCTCTTTGTGGGTGTGCGCGCCATCGACTCCTTGTGTGCAAACCCACGTTCCACGCAGCGGGAGCTGCATTCGCACTGGCTGTGACCAGCCAAAGCGAAGCAGACGTGCACGCAGATAATCGAGGTTGTCTTCCGGTGTCGCCAGCATCAGATCGACGGCCTTGGGATGGCTATCTCGCACCCGTTGGCGTAGGGCCAGCAAGACCAGCAAGATGGTTGCGTTGAACGGAACCACCATCAGGGGGACTCCCAAGCGCTGATGAATCGGCAGAAGGCCTGCGCACATCAGCGTCGCCAGCGCTGACCCTGCCATTGCCAGTAGCCACGAGGATGCCGATGGCACGAACCAGACACCACCCAGCGCCACCGCAGCAAATGCCGCGTTGTAGCTCACAACCAGCACCAGCGTTTCCGGAGTCAAACCAAGAAAACCTACACCGAGTGCGTACGCCACACCGAAGCCAGCCACTGCCAGGACGGCCGAGATGCGGGAGTGCAACAGGAGCGCGAGCAGAACCAGGGCACCGACCTCGAAGCGTGGCAGGAAGAACAGCGCGCCGAGGCCGCGTAACAGAGCCGGTCCTTGGGCGATGACCGCTTCGGTCGCTGGTGGTGCGGCAATGCCAGCGGGCCCCGCGATGGCAAGAACCATGTGATACACGATGATAAAGGGAATCGACAACAGGGGGAGGTGCAGTCTGCCCAAAGTTGCCCGCAGGGCAGCGGTCAGCAGTGCACAGAATGCACCACACAGAATCGCCAGCGCGACCGCTCCAAGCCCGCTGCACGAGTGTCCGATGCCCAGTCCACACAGCAGGGCATTATAGCCATAGCCGCCACTGTGCCTTTCCTCTGGCTCAAGCTGAAGTAGATAGGAACAGAGCAGGGCTGACGAAGCACACAGCGCGCCTATCGCCGCCGAAAACGGCATCACCAGCGTGGCCAGCAGCAGCAGCAGTCCAACCCAGATCGAGCCGGAAAACAGCACCTGCGCATAGCACAGCAGCAGTGAACGTATGGGGCCAACGAGCGCCAACCGATGTACTCCCTTTGATGGTTACTTGAGCCAGGAAGGAACTTCTTCCAGTGCTTCGAGATCGTCGAGCTGTTCAGCGCGGCGGATCAGGCCAACCTGGCCATCGGCTCCGATCATCACGACCGCTGGACGCATCGCGATAAACTGCATCCACTGCGTGACGTTATAGGCACCGACGTTGCGGAATACGAGTTTTTGACCCGGAGACACCGCAGGAAACTGTACGGTGTCGCGCAGCACATCGATGTTCATGCACAGTGGGCCGTAGAGCACGGTCGGTTCCAGCAGACCCCCGAACTCTTGCGCGGGCACGACATCGTGCTTGTACCAAAACGCGGTAAACAGAATGTTGACGCCTGCGTCCAGAACCAGACCCCTTCGGCCATCAGGAAGCCGCTTGGTGGCTTCGACCGAAGAGATCAGGAATCCCGAGTCATCCACTAGAGCGCGGCCCGTTTCCAGAACCAGAGTCGGTAACTCTTTGGTGGGATACTCGAGCACGCTGAGGCCATCGGCGATTGCGTCGGCGTATCGTTCAAAGGAAGGACTGGTTTGTTCGCCCGGCAAGTACTGGGCATTCAAAGTATTGGGAGAAGCAAAACCACCGCCGAGATCGATGAACGACAGCTTGATGCCGTGCGCACTGCGGATCTCGTTGGCGAATCGTGCCAGTTTGGCTGCCGCTTGTCCGTACGCTTCCGGAGCCAGAATGAACGTACCAATGTGGGAGTGCAGGCCGGTCAGTTCCAGACGATCTCCAGCGACGAGACGATTGACAGCCTCACGCGCTTGTCCGGACTCCAAGTTGACTCCGAAGCGGCTCCATGCGGGAAGGCCATCGATGGCTAGATTCAGTCGTAGCGCAACCTTGGGACGGATTCCCATGCGTTCGGCAATCCGCTCGATGCGCGCCAGCTCATCAAAGTTGTCGATGTGGATCATGGCGCCACCGGTCAGCGCACGTTCAATGGCGGCATCGGGCTTGTAGGGGCCGTTCCAGTGAATGTGATCGGGAACCACTCCGGTGCGGATGGCCTTCTCATACTCAAACGGAGAGACGACTTCGGCCCACGAGCCTTCACGATGGAACGTCCGACAGATCGCCTCTAGGTAGTTGGTCTTGTACGACCAAGCGATTCGGACTTTGGCATAGCGACGACTGAATGCTTGCTGTAGCTCACGATAGCGATTGATCAGGGTCTTTTGCGAAAACACAAACAGAGGTGAGCCGTACTTGGCCACCAAATCAGAGACTGCCACCCCATCGATGTGGGTGAGCGGCCGCATTCCTTGCAAGCGGCCAAACTTGTTCATCTGTCCCATCTGGTGGCGCACCAAGGTCGGGCGCTCATAAGGAAGCTTGCTCATCGGGATACCTCTCCGGTGGTCACCATGTTTTGGAAGTCTTCGATGCGTGCAATCTGATCGATCGAGATCCGAACAAACAGCGTGCCGACGGTGTATTCGCTGGCAATGCTGGGCTTGCGGCCTAGGGCAAGCTCGACGGCAGCATAGGGCAAGTTCATTCCGGCACCTGCGCTTAGGTACACCCAAGCTGGGAATCGTGGATTGATCTCGATCAGGTGATATTGACCGTACTTGTCGCGCATGAGCTCGATCTCACAGGGACCGCGCCAGTGGGTCGCGCTCATGAACTGCTGCGCAACCGCAAGGAGTGCGGGATCGCGAACCGTGATTCCGGCCCAACCCTTCCCCTTATCGGTCAGCATCAGCTTCTTCATACCGACTGCGCCGACCAGTCCACCCTCGCCATCACCCAGCGCAACGACGTTGAATTCCTCACCCAGGATTTGGGTCTGCACCACAACCGGAATGCCCCACTGCGCTACGATTTTGTAAAACGCATGCGACGCATCGTCTAGGTTGAGCGCCAGAGTCGCTCCGTAATAGAGCCCCTTTACGTACATCGGATAGGGGACGCGATGATGGACTCGCGACAGCTCATCGATCGAGTTCACAACTGCGGTGGCTGGAACAGAGATTCCTGACTTGGTCCCAAGCTGAGCAAGCCGTCCTTTTTCACGCAGCGTAAACTGCTCACGCGTCGGCAGGAGCATGCGGATTCCCAGTTCACGCAGCTTGGGCTCTAGGTCCAAAAAGGCAGGCAGCTCTGCATCGAGAGTAGGGATGATGACGTCGATTCCCACCTTGTGATGAACGTACTCAAGGCGTGACCAAAATGCGGTCAGTCCCTGGGACGGGTAGGGCAGCATGAAGATGTCGCGGACAAGGTCGGTCGCGTAAATCCCAGGGTCGAGCGCATCATAGGCAAGTCCGATGACCCGAATCGCAGGATCAGCGTCGCGCAGCGCCCGAATGACAGCCACCCCTGGCCCCGGATTGTCGGTTGCGTTGAGCCCGGTGACAGCAACGGTTAATGGTCGCTCACTCATCTGCGTGCCTACTTCTCTACGCCGTTAAAGTTGGGAGGGACCACTCCGTGCTGACGAAGTAGCTGGTAGAACTCGGTGAGGTCACTGTCGACGTCGCCGTGCACATCAAATCGCTCACGAATCCGTTCAATGATTGCGCTTCGGCTGAGTCCCTCGCGAAGTGCATGCAGAATCGCAAGTCCAGTGGCGTTGGTCGTAAACGTGGCTCCGGTATACGGATCAAACACGAAACCCGTGTCGCTGAGTGCCAGGTCTTTGAGGTGCGTTGCGCTGCTCATGAGGACTCCTAAAATGCTTTGC